>NZ_JAFBDW010000005.1 GCF_016908415.1 Caldicoprobacter guelmensis | reverse complement strand
TGCGCATAGTGCCTCTTGTCGGTCTCATACTCCACGTGCGCCGTGTTAATCGTTATTCCCCTCTCCTTCTCCTCCGGCGCCTTGTCAATATCCTCATACCTCATGGCCTGCGCCTTGCCATACTTGGCCAGCACCATCGTTATCGCCGCCGTCAGCGTTGTCTTACCATGGTCTACGTGCCCTATCGTACCTACATTCACATGCGGTTTCGTCCTCTCAAACTTCGCCTTCGCCATCTTTAACTTTCCTCCTCCTTATTTAACTACAGTTACAATCAGACTTTTTGTCCAACTTTTGAGCAAAAGCTTTAATGTGCCCAAATAAAAAATTATACCACCTTTTTGGGTGTGACGGTCAGCTTATGCATCACATCCTACCACTAATAAATGGAGCCCATGACCGGACTTGAACCGGTGACCTTCGCCTTACCATGGCGGTGCTCTGCCGACTGAGCTACATGGGCATAAAAATAAAAAATATAATTCGATTGGAGCGGGTGATGGGAATCGAACCCACGCTGCCAGCTTGGGAAGCTGGAGTTCTACCATTGAACTACACCCGCATCTTCAAAATAACCTACAGCATCATATATTGTAACTTGAGGCAAATCTTTTGTCAACACTTTTTTTAAATTTTATCTTCCTCCTCTTGATGGCGTTCTTCGAGATAGCGTTCCAGTTTCCTCTTAACCCGTTGCAAAGCATTATCTATAGACTTAACATGTTTATCTAAATCCACCGCTATTTCTTGATATGACTTACCTTGAAGGTAGGATAGGAGAACTTCCTGTTCCAAATCGCTCAAAAGCTCGTTAATCTTATTTTCGATGTTCATAAACTCTTCACGGCTTATTATCAATTCTTCAGGGTCTGAAACCTTTGCTCCAGAGATGACATCCATCAATGTGCGATCAGATTCTTCATCGTAAATGGGTTTATTGAGGGATATATAAGAATTCAACGGAATGTGTTTCTGCCTGGTGGCGGTTTTAATAGCGGTAATGATCTGCCTGGTTACACACAGTTCAGCAAAAGCACGAAACGACGACAGCTTGTCCTGCTTGTAATCCCTAATAGCTTTATAAAGTCCAATCATTCCCTCCTGCACGATATCTTCCTGATCAGCGCCTATTAAAAAATAGGCCCTGGCTTTCGCCTTTACAAAGTTTTTGTATTTGCATATTAAATACTCCAGTGCCTCTACATCGCCCTTTTTTGCATCCTCTACTATTTCTTCATCCAACATCAACTGGAAGCGGCTGTATTCGTTTGCTACAGCTTCAGCTTTCACCCCTATCTCCCCCAAACCGCACCCTTTAAATAAACTTCCATAATACCCATCAATTTCAAATTATATATTATGCACTACAGGAAAGTCAAGCCATCACCTGCATTGCAGGGCTTTATATTACCCACTCTTTCTATAAGCATTTTATCACGCCAACGGACTTTGATCCCTCTGCCTTACTACTTCATACATCAATATCGCGGCCGCAACAGAAGAGTTTAAGGAATTTATTTTCCCCTTCATGGGAATACCTACTAAATAATCACAATTTTCTTTTACAAGCTTTCTTAGCCCCTTACCTTCACTCCCAATCACCAGAGCTATCGGCCCCCTCATATCCTGTATATTATATGGTGTACCCCCTGCCTCTGCGCCCACCACCCACAAACCTTGCTCTTTCAAATATTCCAATGTCGAAACGATATTTGTAACTCTTGCAACCGACACGTATTCCACCGCTCCGGCAGAAGCCTTGACAACGGTAGGAGTTATCCCTACTGCCCTTCTTTTAGGAATTATAATGCCGTGAACGCCGCAACACTCCGCCGTCCTTATTATAGCCCCCAAATTACGCGGGTCCTCTATACAGTCAAGCACCACTACAAAAGGTGGCTCATCTGCTCGCCGAGCTCGATATAATATATCATCTACGGAGACATATGTATACGGCACAACCAAAGCAATCAAACCTTGATGAGCACCTGTTAGAGACATATTATCCAGGCGTTTTTTGTCAACCTCCTGAATCACAATGCCCCTCTCTCTGGCCATTTTCAATATATCCCTGATAGCACCCTCTCGACTTCCTTTTGCAACCAAAATCTTTTCGATGGTCTTACCAGCCCGCAAAGCCTCCATAACTGGATTTCTACCTTCCAATTGCCACTGGAAATCCTCTGTCTCACGCATACCCTCCACTTACTTTAAACCTCCATATTCCCTATAGATATCTTCAAATTCCTTTCTTACTTCGCTGGCCTTACCACAGGTCATTACCCCCTCAGGGCATTCACCCCTAACACACCCTGGCCCAGCATTTATAAAGATGTTTGGTGCCACACGCAACACCAGCTTGAGCATCTCTTTAGCCAAGTTTCTTATCTCCCATTGAGCCCTGTTGCAACACCTCAAACCAAAAAAGTGCAACAATTCCCGCGCATTCATGGTGACCATGAACTTTGTCTCTGCTGCATTAGGTAAGACAAACCTAGCATCCTGATAGGAGGTTTCGCCCTTATTACCCAGTAATTGCACCCATTCATCATACCAACTTTGAATGATGGTCATCTGTTGCCTGAATTTGTCAACATAGGGCTGGCCCAAAGCCTTTATGCTCTCAGGAATTATGTAATTGAAGGTTCTTTCTCCCTCCGACATTTCAGAGACATACCTCTGTGATTTAACGCTGAAGCTAGCAATTCGGTGGCGTGTGATCTGAGCCAGCAAACTTCTCGACACGCCTTCCACGCCAAAAGTAAAACTAGCATGCTCAATTGGCGATAGATGCCCCATCTTTATAAGTTTGGATATAAAGCTTGACTGATCCCTGCTTGCAATACCTTCCTTTAGCGTATCTATATCAGCCGCCGAATAGCACAGTTTGGCAGCCATAGCCACAACCTCTTCCGGATTGGGCGTATAGCTCAATAATTCTACATGTAATTTAACCTCACTCACCTTTTTCCCCCTCTTTAGCATCATCAAGTACGTAATCCAATATCTCAAACAGCCTTTCATCTTTGCGAGTTAAGTACAAATACCCCAACAGCGACTCAAACCCTGTAGCCAGCCTATAATCAGATACAGTAGCATTCTTGGGCATAGTCCCAGATTTGGCATTTCTACCCTTTCTTACGATATCCAGCTCCTCTTGTGTTAAAAATTTCTTTATATGACGAAGGGTGTCAGCTTGTCCCTTTGCCTTAACAAATTCAACAGTTTTTACATGCAATTGATATACCGGTACATTATAGGCCATGATCAAGTATGTCCGTACAAAAAGGTTATAAATGGCGTCACCCATATACGCTAAAACAAGAGGATGTATCATTCTCACATCCAACTCATCAAATTTTCTTTTCAACCTTTTTTCTAAACGCTCTAACAACTCTTTCATTTATTTCAGCTCCACTGTCAAAAAACCTTTTTAATTATTATACATCAAAAAGTTGCATCACAAAAGGGGCTGAAGTTAAAGCTCAGCCCCCTTTATTTTCAAAAAACCTATATGTTCTCCAGCGGCTTTACATTACCAAAGCGAGGTGCAGGACCACTCACCGGTGCAGCCCATCTCACTGCATTCTTTATTACACGTTGCACCTCCGGCTGGTAATAAATAGGAAATGTTTCATGCCCTGGCCTGAAATAAAATACCTTCCCCCGTCCTCGGTTGTAACAGCAACCACTCCGGAACACTTCCCCTCCAGCAAACCAGCTAATAAACACCAAGGTATCAGGCGCTGGTACATCAAACCTTTCTCCATACATTTCAGTTTGAGGAATTTCAAAGTATTCACCTAATCCCTCTGCAATGGGATGACCGGGTTCTACTACCCAAATACGCTCTTTTTCGCCCGCCTCTCGCCATTTTAAATCACAGCTGGTACCCATCAGCTTTTTAAATATCTTGGAAAAATGACCAGAATGCAAAACAATAAGGCCCATCCCGTTTAAAACCCTATTGTATATCCTGTCCACAACATCGTCTCGCACCTCATTATGTGCTATATGCCCCCACCAGATTAGCACATCAGTGGAATCCAGCACCTCTCTTGTAAGTCCATGCTCTGGCTCATCCAGTGTTGCTGTTCTCACTTCAATGTCGGGTTCTTGGGATAGAAAATCGGCAATGGCCCCATGGATCCCTTTAGGATATATCTCGGCTACCTTTTTATCGATTTTCTCATGCCGGTTTTCATTCCACACCGTTACCCTTATTTTACCCATTAAAAATACACCCCTCTCTTTAAACTTCAAATCATGCTTTTGTAGTCTTTACACATTATTTTCGTTCCATAATATTTTAACGCTTATTACATGGAAAATCAATTTAAAAAAACATATTTTTATTGACACACATGTCTATAATAGAATATAATTATGGATACAAAGTTCTAGACAAAAACAAGTATAGAAAGGAAGATGTTTTTTGCCAAAAATTGTCGACCTCGAGCAAAGAAAGCAGGAAATCATTGAAAAAGCTATGAAAGTTTTCATTGAAAAAGGATACCATAAAACAAATCTGTCAGATATAGCTAAAGAATGCAATATGGGACGTACTACTCTGTACCAATACTTCAAAGACAAGGATGAAATCTTCAACTATGTGGCTGAACAATTATCCCAAAGATTGGAAACAGATTGCAAAAATATCTTAGAAAACAAAAAGTTATCAGCTGCAGATAAGTTGAAGATGATCATTTCACTGCTCGCTTTGCAATATCAGCTTGAAAAAAATAAAATGCTCATGATGATAGAAATGTGGCTTCTTTCGAAGAGAGAGAATACCATCCTCAAAGCAAAATTTGAAAAACGTGTCAGTGTACTCAGGAAAATATTTGAACAGCTCCTCGACGAAGGAATAAAGACCAAAGAATTTAAGGAAATTAACCCGAAAGCTATGGCGTTTACCATTTTCACTTTAGTTGAAACTTTCGCTCTACAAGCAGCCTTTACAAGCAATATATCATATCAGGAACATTTAAATAACATCTATGCACTCCTCAACAGCTTGAAAGCATAATTTTTTTAAGTTTTTAATGACATATGTGTCTATTTAGACGCATATGTTAGTATATAACAAAAAAGGGGGAGTCCTAGATGAAATGGGCCAACCAACTAATCAGTTCATTTTTATTGAAAGAAGGTATCAGTTACTTGGAAAAAGACCCTATAAACAATTTACCTAAAATATTAAATTGGGCCGAAAAAATAGCTGTAAAAGAAAATCACAAAAATGCCATCAATACCTTCCGAAAGATCATAAGTGACCCCAACAACAACTGGAATAAATTGATACACAGAGTACTCACCGAAACGCACCCAAACGTTCAAAAAAAGTTCCTTATCAACTACTTTGTAAATGCCGGAATGGCAGGAAATCCTGTAATAGATGCCATGAAAGAAAAGCACAAATGTAACATCCCATGGGCAATACTGATGGATCCTACCGCGGCATGCAACTTAAGATGCACCGGATGCTGGGCTGGAGAATATGACAAAGCAGCCTCGTTGGATAACGACACCATGGATCGAATAATTAGAGAGGGCAAGGAGCTCGGAATCTACATGTACGTCCTATCTGGAGGTGAACCCTTAGTACGCAAAAAAGATATACTATACCTTGCAGATAAGCATAATGATTGTTTATTCCTGGCATTCACCAACGGCACGCTCATAGACGAAGAGTTTGCAAAAGAAGTGCAACGGCTGGGTAACATGATGTTTGCCATAAGCGTGGAAGGCATAGGTGAAACCACCGACATGCGACGGGGCAAGGGCACCTTTGAGAAGGTAATGAGAGGCATGGACATATTAAAACAACACGGGATAGGATTTGGCTTTTCCGCCTGTTACCATCACTACAATACAGAAGAAGTAGGTTCAGAAGAATACATCGATTTCATGATAGAGAAAGGCTGTTTATTTGGCTGGTATTTCACCTATATGCCACTGGGCAAAGATGCTGACCTCAATCTTCTGGCGACACCTGAGCAAAGGGAGTACATGTACCACCAAATCAGAAAATTCCGCGATAAAAAACCCATATTCCTCATCGATTTCTGGAATGACGGAGAATACATAGATGGATGCATTGCAGGAGGTAGACATTACATCCACATCAACGCCAATGGCGACGTAGAACCCTGTGCATTCATTCATTATGCCAACGTAAACATCAAAAACGTAAGCCTACTGGAAGCTCTAAAATCACCTCTTTTCATGGAATATAAAAACAATCATCCATTTAACAAAAACCACCTGCGTCCCTGTCCATTGCTCGATAATCCTGAAAAGCTGAGAGAAATGGTGCATAGGTCCAATGCCTATTCAACGCAACCCATAGACAAAGAATCGGTTGACGAACTAGCCGCAAAATGTGAAAACATAGCTCAGGAGTGGGGCAAAGTAGCGGATAGACTGTGGGTAGAATCAGGAAGGCAGCTGGAGTAACCAGCTGCCTTATCCTTTAAAACCGCTGCCCTTTACGCTTATTTTTCCCAAAAACTTAGCCGCTCATTTCCAGGGTCATCCCCTGCAACGTGCTATTATAAAATTCCACCTAAGAAGCCGTAATTTGCTAAAATGTATATTACCAGCCCTATAACAGCCAGCATCAAGATAAATTTCAAAACTTTAAAGGTAATTTTTGCTATTAAGTAAATAGTCACCACAGCAAGTATAATAGTTATAATATCGGTCATCGCCTTTCTTCCTTTCTATTCACCATCACTGCCAACTGTTAAAATACACTTCCACCCTAGGTTATAGCAACTTCTTTCCCAATTTCAGCCGATTTGTAAATGGCATCCAGTATCTTCATTATCTCCAAACCATCCGCTCCGGGACTCAAACACGGAGCGCCAGTTGAAATACAATCCACAAAATGTGCGATCTCCCTATTAAACATCTCTTGAAAGCTATTTTTTGATACATCCATTTTGGGCACCCAATCTACCAGATATCCATCCTTCTCCCCCATTATCCGCAGTTCAGGTTCCAAAATCGCCCCTGCTTTTGAACCATACAATTCTAAATAGAGATGGTCCTGCTTTATATTTTGCGTCCAGCTGGTCTCAACAAACACCGTCGCACCATTATCAAACTTCACCATTGCTACAGCGCTGTCCTCCACATCGTTATAATCGCTATAATCAGCCGATTTATACCAGCTGATGCCTTTCACATGGGAACGGGAACCGACATAGTTAAACGTAGACCCGACAGCCGATAAGGCCTTGGGTTTGCCCATCAGGAACCATACCAGGTCTATAATATGGACACCCAGATCAATAAGCGGTCCCCCTCCTGAACGCTTCTTATCGGAAAACCAACCTCCAGGGTTGCCACACCGCCTTATACACCCAGTTTTAGCGTAATATATTCTACCTAGTTCACCCTGTTCAATGATTGACTTTAAAAATTGAGCGTTTTCTGCAAATCTCCTTACAAAACCTACCATCAAAAGCCTTCCCGTACTCTCTGCGGTGTCAACCATAGCCTGGGCTTCCTGCGCATTCAGCGCAAGAGGCTTCTCACACAACACATTGACCCCCGCTTTTAAGGCTGCAATAGTAGCAGGCGCATGACCATTATTCCAAGTACATACGCTAACCCCATCTAGCTCAATTTCCTTAAACATCTCGTCATAATCAGTATAAACATGGGAGATACCATATTGTTTTGCCACTTCTTCAGCCCTTTCGGCATTGATATCACAAGCCGCGACTAGCTCCACATTGGGCAATTGCTTATACGCCTGGATGTGGGCATGACTAATTGAACCCACACCAATTATTCCAATCCTTACTCTATCCTGGCTCATTATTCCCATCCCCCTTTAAAATCCTATAAGTATTCTAATTTCATTCAAATACCTTTATCTTTTCTTTCAAGAAGATTACAGCCTGTCGTATATCTTCTTCGGGATTATCTCCAACTTCCCTCTCTATTGTAAGAAAACCACGATAACCTATCTCATATAAAGCCTTAAGATATCGATCAAAGTCCACTTGTCCCTCACCTAAAGGAGTCTCCTTAAAGTAATCTTCCAGGCGCAGATCCTCTATACCACCTTCTGCAAAAAAGTTGTATATAATTTCTGGATCTGTCTGTTTCTTCATAATACCATCTTTAGCATGGGTGTGAACTATGTAATCCTTCAAAGTGTAAACCGCCTGTACCGGGTCATCCCCTGTAACCATGACCAAGTTAGCAGGGTCAAAGTTAACACCTACACCGTTTGACTTTAAGCTATCCAAAAACTTCTTAAGGGTCACAGCTTTTTCTGGACCGGTTTCGATAGCAAAATACGCTCCTACGCTGTCGCCATATTCAGCCAGCTCACCGCATGCATCTTGAAGTATTCTCCATCTGGGATGGTTTTCGTCCTCCGGTATAACCCCAATATGAGTAGTAACGACATTCGCTTCCAAATCCTTAGCCAGGTCCATGATCCTTTTGGATTTCTCTATTTTCCATAAATTATCCTCAGGCTTAGCAAAGCCATGTCCTCCCAAATCACCGCATATAGCTGACACCACTAAGCCATTGGACTTTATCATGTCAAGTATCTCCTTACGCTGAGCAACGCTCAAATTTTCCGGAGCCATACGCCCGTATGTAGCGTAAATCTGTATTCCTGTAGCTCCTACTTCTTTAGCCTTTTTTATGCCCTCCTCTAATTCTACGCGAAACGAATCTACCATAACCCCAATTTGAAAGGCTGCCATCTTGCTATCCCCCCCACATTTTCTTATTTTAGCCTAATTATACCATAAAATTTTGGATACGACTATAAATTCAAAACAAGTTTTCATAGAAAAACCTAATTATTGAAATGGAGGTTGAAACAAAGTGTAAAAATGTGGTATATTGAGATTAGTATAACCAATCTTTAATATCATTAAAATACTAAATTTTGGCAAGCCGAAAGGGGGAAATGACAAATGAGAAATGTAATAGAAGTGCCTTACGACAAATATATTTTAGAGGTAGAAAATCAACTAAAGTCAGGGGGACTCTTTTTGTCTTCAAAAGGCGAAAAGGCAAATACCATGGTCATTGGGTGGGGAGGAATTACAATTTTTTGGGGAGAACCCATATTTCTAGTACCTGTTAGAAAATCCAGGTATACTCACGGTCTTATTGAACAGTCTGGTGAATTTACCGTGAGCGTTCCGCTAAATCGCGATCTAAAAAAAGCACTGGCTTTTTGTGGCAGCAGATCAGGCCGTGATTTTGATAAGTTCAAGGAATGCAATCTCACCCCAATTCCTGGTATAAAGGTGGATGCCCCCATCATAGGAGAGTGCACGCTGCATTATGAATGCAAAGTTATATACAAGCAAGACATGGTACCTGAAAACCTGGATGCACAGCTGACACAAAAATGCTACCCTTCTTCTGACTATCATACCTTCTATTTTGGCAAGATCGTAGCCTGTTACACGACAGAGTAATCCTCCATCCACCTACACAGCAAAGTCAGGGACATTAGGGCAAATTTATAGACATAAAAAACAGCATCATCTATGTCAGTTTTTTTTATTCACATTTTAGCATCATATTGTGCCCATCATAACTTACCTAAAAGCAATTAAAAAAGGAGCCGACTGCATCGGCTCCTTTTTTAAACCTCCTTAAACTTTTCCTATCAACTTCAAAGCTCGCTCAACCACTGTGTCCACTGTAAAGCCAAACTCCCTAAACAGCACATCCGCCGGGCCGGATGCTCCAAACCTATCCAGAGCTATTATATCTCCTTCGAATCCGACATAACGATGCCATCCTAGAGAAGACCCGGCTTCAACAGCTAACCTGGCCTTTACATCGTCCGGCAACACTTTCTGTTTGTACTCCTCTGGCTGCTCTTCAAACAACTCCCAAGACGGCATGCTTACCACTCGGGCATCAATACCTTTTTCCTTAAGCACCTTGTGGGCTTCATACACAAGTTGGACCTCGGAACCTGATGCAATCAGTATAATATCGGGCTTCTCCTTCTCGGAGTCCACAAGGATATACGCACCCTTTAATGCTTCTTTACCGGTTTCCTGATACAGAGGCACATTTTGGCGTGTAAGCACAAGAGCCGTTGGTCCTGTTCTTCTTGTAAGCGCTACATACCAACCAGCAGCCGTCTCCTTAGAGTCAGCCGGACGGAAAACGATAAAATTAGGAATACTCCTCAATGCAGCCAGATGTTCTACCGGTTGATGTGTAGGACCATCTTCACCCACACCAATGCTGTCATGGGTGAGAACGTAGATCACTGGCAATCCCATCAGAGCAGACAACCTCATGGCAGCCTTCATATAATCGCTGAACACAAAGAAGGTTGCCACATACACCCTGAGCCCACCATGCAACGCCATTCCGTTGGCAATGGCGGCCATGGCGTGTTCACGGACACCAAAATGGAGGTTTGAACCGGTACGGTTCTCGGCCGAGAAATCCCCGCGCTCCTTCATTGTAGTCTTGTTGGATGGAGCTAAATCCGCCGAACCTCCAATGAGGTTGGGTATGACCTTCGCTAGGCGGTTTATAACCTCACCGGAGGCGTTACGGGTCGCTGTCTTGCCCTCAAACTTCCAGAAGTCCTCATCGTTCAACAAATCCACAGGCAAGGCATCGCTGTGCCATACTTTCCATTCCTCTGCCAACTCGGGATACTCTTTGGAATAAGCCTCCCACAACAAATTCCATTCTTCTTCAGCCTTTTTGCCTTTTTCCACCAAAGTACTCATGTGCTCTTTCACTTCCGGAGGCACATAGAAGGGCTCTTGGCTAGGCCAACCTAAATACTCCTTCATCTGTTTGATGTTTTCTTCCCCCAGCGGTTCCCCATGAGCCGATGCCCTGCCCTGCTTTGCAGGGCAACCATATGCAATCTCGGTCTTCACTATTATAAGTGATGGCTTCGTAATCTCAGCTTTTGCCTCAGCAATTGCCTTATCGATGGCCTCTATATCATTTCCATCCTCAACTTTCAAAACCTGCCAGCCTTGAGCTTCAAAGCGCTTGCCCACATCTTCCCTAAAAGCGATATCGGTTGGCCCTTCAATGGATATAGAGTTTGAATCGTAAAGCACAATCAACTTGCCCAATCCCAGGGTACCTGCCAGCGAAGCGGCCTCATAGCTTATACCTTCCATCATACAGCCATCGCCTGCTATCACATATGTATAGTGGTCTACAATATTATACCCCGGCCGATTAAACTTGGCAGCGAGGTAAGCCTCAGCCAAAGCCATGCCAACAGCGTTGGCAAACCCTTGACCCAGTGGACCGGTAGTGGTCTCCACTCCTGGCGTATGCCCGTATTCCGGATGTCCGGGCGTCTTGCTGCCAAACTGCCTGAAGTTCTTTATATCTTCAATGGTAAGTCCATATCCAAAGAGGTGTAGCAGCGAATAAATAAGCATTGAAGCATGTCCAGCCGACAACACAAACCTGTCCCTGTTTGCCCATTTTGGATTGCAAGGATTGTGCTTCATATGTCGTGCCCACAATGTATAAGCCATAGGCGCTGCTCCCAAGGGCATACCCGGATGCCCCGACTTGGCCTTTTCAACTGCTTCAGCCGACAAAATGCGAATGGTATTTATACATAACTGCTCAACTCTATCCATTAATACACCTCCTAACCTCGCTCTTTATAATATTTATACAGCCACTTGCTCTCCTTCACCCATAAAATAAAGTCAACCTTAGCTTTGATACTTTTATTATCACAAGTTTTTGGACCTGTCAAGCAAAATCGAAAATCATTTGCACTTTTTAGTGTCACCCTTTTACCTACAGGTTACAGATATTCTCTCCTGAGTTCATCACTGCTTTTTGAGGAAAGATAAGCAATAGGTATGTCGAACACTGTACGTGCACCCACCTGTCCCTCTTTAGCAAGGTGATAGACCGCTCGGGCATAGGCAACCAATACGCTGGCAGTAAACTCAGGATTGCTCTCCAGCTCTAAGCTGAATTCTAACCTCTGTTTAGTAGACTCACCAGTTTTACCAGTCCGAATCACGATCCCCCCATGAGGCATTCCAGAATGATTGGTTTTAAACTCCTCCTCTGAGATAAAATATACAGTCGTATCGTAATCAGCAAAATAATGTGGCATATTCTTTATCTCCTGCTCTATACGTTTCAAATCAGCACCCTCTTCAGGAACGACATAACATACTCTCACGTGCTTCTCACGAGTGGTAAGCTCAGGATTTTCACCGTTTCGCACCCTGCGGATAGCGTCTTCTACTGGAATGGTGTACTGAATAGCGTTTTTCACTCCCGGCACCCTTCTCACAGCATCTGAATGTCCTTGGCTAACGCCTTTACCCCAAAAGGTGTATGTATATCCCTCAGGAAGTACAGCTTCCCCAAGCACTCTTATCAACGAGAACAATCCTGGATCCCAGCCCGTGGAAATCAAGCTGAGGTTACCACCTTTCCTGGCCGCTTCATCTACCTTGCTAAAATACTCGGGAATTCTTGCATGAGTATCAAAGCTGTCCACAGTATTGAACATGGCAGCTATTTCCGGCCCCTGAATAGGCAGGTCGGTCGCCGATCCGCCACATAAGATCATAACATCGATTGTCCCTTTATAATCCTTTATTCGGGAAATATGTTCTACCTTAACACCATCAACATTTACCTGTTCAGGCGCCCTGCGCGTAAACACCGCCACCAGTTGAAAATCGGGGTTTTGTTTGACTGCCATTCTAACACCTCTTCCAAGGTTTCCATATCCCACTATGCCAACTTTTATTACATCTTTCATGCCGTTTCCTCCTTTTTTGAATTTCTTAATTATCACAGCAAAACCCTTTAAATTCAGCATTCCAATTTAGGATTAAACGAATACAGAAAAATAATGCTCAAAAAACCTAGTGCGATCTACATCAACTGCAATTTCATGCCTACCATAGTCAACGCTTGAATTCCAATACGTCATACCTTTCATCCTATCGCTGACAAGCTCCACTTCTACTTGTCCCCTCTGAAATACGCACACTTTATCATCAAATATTGTAACCGCAGCAAGAGGGTCATGGAAAGTAATTTGATCCGTCTTTTCAAACCATACAGAGGCAAAATCTAAGACCGGCTGAAGCAATGGAGAAGTAAACCTTTTTTTCACCTCATCAGCCTTCATTGTAACTTGACAAGTAACATCCAACCCCACCGACCGGTGTACTGCCACTGGAGCATCATATACGATAGCAGCGGCATAAGGATCGCATATAGCATTCCACTCCAAAGGTCCTACTCCCGGTAATCGATTAGTAAACACACCGCACATCATAACAAGCCCTTTAAGAAGTCTTGGTATTTCCTGATCAACCTTGAACAATAGCGCTATATTGGTAAGAGGACCAATGGTCAATAACACCACTTCACCAGGGTTTTGACGTATGGTTCTCCTCAAGAACTCCACGGCCTCTCCCTTAGGAAACTTCGTTTTGTGATGCCAGTTCCCCAGTACCCTGGCCTGTTGCGCCACAGGCTGCCGTTGGGAACCTATCAAAGGCTCTTCAGCTCCTGGATAGATAGGTATATCCTTCCCCGCTACATTGCATAAAACGCTTGCCATCATTGCACGTTTTTCGGCTTCTCCACTTACCGTAGTTATGCCCAACAACTGACATTCGGGATTCGCTAAAATGTAAGCCAAACATACTGCATCGTCAATATCACTACCTATATCGGTATCCAAAAGAAGCTTCACAGGCATTTTAATCCCTCCCCTGAATTTTTAAAAATTTTGCAAAAGCGAGGGTTTAATTTTTGAAAAGCTGGTTAAGATAATAAATGTAAAGTTACCCAAACCCCCAAACCCCTTACATAAGGACCGCAATCGAGCGGTCCGTTTTTTTATATAAAAGGTATCAAGTCTGCCAAGCGCTCCACTACCAAATCAGGTTTTACATCTGATTTTTCCAAGTCGTCCCGTTTTGTCTCACCCGTTAAAACAAGCACAGTGGTGACCCCATGATAAAATCCTATAGCTATATCGGTGTACAGCCGATCACCTATGAATACCAAATCCTCTTTTGAACAGCTTAGGTATTCAAGCAAGTACCTCAACGTCTCTCCAGAAGGCTTGCCCAAATACTTAGGTTGAACTCCTGTAGAAGCAGTTATAAAAGAACAAATAGCACCACAATCGGGGATAAAACCATCTTCTGTGGGGCAGTTTAAATCCAAATGCGTGGCGATAAACGGCGTACCTTCACGAATAAATTTACAGGCACGGCAAAGTTTATCATATGTAAGTGTGGTATCAAACCCCACCACCACTACATCGGGGTTGTCATCTACTAACTTTATTCCCCTTTTTTTGAAATCTTCGTGTAGTATGGGCGTCCCTACCAAAAACACCTTACAATCTCCGTAGCTATTTTTTAAATACTCCACTGTCACCATGCCCGAAGTGACAATCCTCCACTCCTCCACATTGCACCCCATTTTAGCCAGTTTACTTTGATATACCACTGCATTTTGAGAAGAATTATTGGTAAAAAAAATGTAATTTTTGGATTTCTGTTCCACATGCCTTAGAAATTCTAAAGAACCCTCTAGCAACCTATTCCCAAGATAAAAAGTACCATCCATATCCAATACAAAATGCTTTTTATCTTTTAGTACTTCATTTACGTTTTCTCGCATATTATTATCCCTTCTTCATTAAATAAAGCAATTATAGTACTTCCATACAATTTACTTACTGTCATATAAGGCCTTTGTATGGAAAACAAAGTATAACATAAACGGCTAAAAATATTTTAACACAATTTTATATAGGGTAAATAAATTTTTTTAAATTTTAATTCGTTGCGCCTATATTTCTCAGCTACTTTTCAAGAGTGTCCTCTAAAAAACACAAAAAGGGATAAAAAATATCCCTCTCAACATCATTATAAGTGCATAAAATAGATAAACTTAAGGTTGCTGATCGTTAAGCAGTATATCGTTTAACTTTTCCAATACCCCATAGGTGGTCGGTCCTACCACCCCATCGGGAGTTAAACCGTAATCTTTTTGAAGAGCAAGTATTGCATCCCTCACATCTTCATCATAAATACCATCCAAAGGTCCCATGTAATAGCCCAGTACTTGTAGTATCTCTTGTATCCTTCTTATATCCTCTCCCGGCTCTACTCCCAAATACAACATTCGGCCAGTAAATGTCACACCAACGATATTAACTATTGTTCCAAGAGGCACAATATCGTACAGCTCAATCACGTCTTCGTTGTACATCCTGATGCATCCATGGCTTGCGGCAGTACCTATGGTCTCGGGCTGATCAGTCCCATGTATCCCATAACCTCCCCAGGGTATGCTAAGCCTCATCCATCGGGCCCCAAACGGTCCTCCGGGATTAACGGTTTTTTGAATTATCTTCCAGTTGCCCGTAGGGGTTGGCGTGGAAGGCTTGCCAACCGCAACTGGATATACTTTAACAAACCTTTCTCCCTGTTTTAATGTCAATTCCTTACGTTCCAAGTCCACGGTAATGTTGTACTCCGAATTAAAAAACTCTAGCAGTTCCAAGCTTATACCTATGGCATTCCATGTATCGGGCCCCACTATACCATCAGCAGTCAATCCATTTTGTTGCTGAAATCTACGCACAGCTTCGGCGGTTTCCCTGTCATATACACCAGTCACATCACCTTCATAAAAGCCCAATTCTTTAAGACGCTGTTGAATGTTCTGAACATCAACTCCCTCCATCAAGGGATCAGCTATTCTCAAATATCTGCTTGAATATGTCATCCCTTATACCCCCTTTATTTCAATTCTATGAAAAAGGTATAAGGGTTTATGTTATTTACTCTTCATAAATCATCTTGACAGTCATACCACCATCCACAATCAAGTTAGTCCCGGTTATGAAGCCTGCATCAGGTGATGCTAAAAATAGGCAAGCCTTAGCAATGTCTTCAGGCTTACCAACCCGCCCCACCGGATGTTGAGCCAGATCCTGCGGTCTGAGGTTAGGTTCCCTGCGTTGCGATTTTTTTTTCCATTGGGACACCTCGATCCATCCAGGACTTATGGCATTGACTCTGACTTTGGGCCCTAGACTAATGGCCAGAGAATGAGTAAGGGCCAAAAGCCCTCCTTTCGACGCAGAGTATGGTTCAGTATGCGGCTCCGACATCAAAGCCCTGGTAGAAGCTATGTTGATTATCACACCAGGATTAGCCTTCATCAGCTCAGTAGCACAATACTTGGCCATCATATAGGGCCCCCTTAAATTCACTCCTATCACCTTATCCCACTCCTCCATAGGACGGGTAAGAAGGGTTCCTTTACTCCCAATTCCTGCATTGTTGATTAGGATATGTATTCCACCATACGTTTTCATTGTTTGTTCAACTAAGTTCTTTACATCTTCTTCTTTAGATACATCAGTAGGAACGAATATTGCCTGTAGCCCCCTTTCACGAATGGTAGCTACATGTTCTTCGCCCGCTTCTTCATCGATATCGGCTATTACCACATTAGCCCCCTCTTCCGCAAAAGCAAGGGAAATAGCCATGCCTATTCCTTGTGCTCCGCCGGTAACAATAACGGTTTTGCCTTTGAATTTCATAAAACTCCCCTTTCTAGTACTAATTTAGGCATAGTTATAATTTAACCTTTTTATTATCTCTGTAAACACTTTCATTTATTTCTCGTTTTGTTGAATCATGATTAAAAAGTAAAAGGGATGTACATATCTGCACATCCCTTCTATATTCTAACTACTTATGCTCCTTGAGTGGAAGAACAGCATCCGCCAAACATAAAATCGCCGCTAAACAACACCACAAGGATCAAGAAGAAGAACAATAGCTCATCCGAATCTTTAAATAGCTCACAATTACAAAATATGATCACCAATAAAAGGAAGAAAAACAATAGACTGTCATCCTTCTCTCCAAATCTTCTACCTAAGAATCCCATACATATATACCTCCTTTTATATTTTACATTGTCACTATCAATATATGTTAAAATATAGAAAACCGTGAATCTTGAAATATTATTTTACATATAATAAGCAAACTATAAGGGGGAGCATGCATATGAGCAATGCTCCCCCTTTATGGTTAAGCTAATGGACATTAGCTCTCCTTAGTGGACGCTCCAAATCCTCTGAAGAAACAGTCGCCGTTGAACAATACCACCAGGATCAAGAAGAAGAACAACAGTTCATCAGAATCTTTGAATATTCCGCAATTGCAGAATATTATGACAAGGAGCAGGAAGAAAAACAGCAAGCTCTCGTCATCTCCCAGTCTTCTACCACCAAAGAATCCCATATAACCATACCTCCTTCAAAGATATTTAAATTGCCATATCTTTACTAACAATATATGAGTGAGTACATAAAACGGTGATTAAAAATATTTTTTAGACTCCATATACTCGCGCACTTTCTGTAAAACCTCTCCAAAACGCTGAAAGTGAACGATCTCCCTTTCCCTCAAAAAACGTAACGGATCAATTACATCCGGATCATCAGCAAGCTTTATAAGCTTCTCATATGTGGCCCTTGCTTTTTGTTCAGCTGCTAAATCCTCATGAAGGTCAGCTATTGGGTCGCCCTTGGACTGAATATAGGCAGCATTGAAAGGTACACCAGTACCAGTACTGGGATAAACAGCACTGTCATGGTCAGCATAATATGTGCCCATATCAGCCATCTTGATTTCTTCAGGCGAAGCCCCCCTCATAAGTTGATACACCATAGTTCCCACCATCTCAAAGTGGGCGAGTTCTTCTGTACCATAAGGTTATCAGTTAATTAACTGTAAACTTCCGGAAGAGCTCCTGGAGTTTACCATTGTACTTGACAACAAAAATAAAAAAATAAACTCTACTTGACTTGTTTTTTGTCAAGTAGAGTTATAAGCAAAAGAAAGGTTTTCCTCATACTGCTTCATGATTTTATAAAAAGTATTCCGTTTAAGTCCTACTTTCTGCATAAAATCTGTCGCTGTAATTATTCCGTTCTTCCATCGAGGATAATACTGCTTTATGATTTCTTTTTGTTCTTTACTCAATCCGTCAAAATCAATCCTGGGCCTTCCCAGGTGTTTACCTGCTTTCCTGGCCGCTTCTATACCTTCCCGTTGTCTCTGTTTTATTCGTTCACGCTCTTTCTGGGCCATATAGCTCAGTAATTCAAAAACAATATTGCTTATTAGTTTTTTCTCTAAATCTGTTCTAGCTGTAGTGTTTAAAATAGGTGTATCAATTACGATGATATTGATCCCTTTATTTATAAGGTCCTGCCATTCCTGCTTGATCTGCTCCATATTTCGGCCTAACCGGTCCAGTTCCTTGATAATCAAAGTGTCTCCGGACCTTAAAAGATAATTTTTGAGTAATTGGTAACCTTCACGGTTAAAGTCTTTTCCACTCTGCTTGTCGATGACGATATTTCTTTCTTCCAATTCCAGGTTATTTGCTTTACAATATTCCTTTATTGCCTCCACCTGCCTATCTTCGCATTGGTCCTTAGTGCTAACTCTTACATAACCGAATACCATATAACCCCTCCTATATAACCCCTTTTATTTCTTTCATATTTGGCTTTAGAGTAATCTTTTAGAGTGGATAATATAAAACTATTACCCATATCGAACAAAATCATTGTAAGCCAAATATGAAAGCCGTTTTGTTTAAAAAGGCTAACTACAATATAAAAACATTTATAAATTCTTGTATTACACCTTTAAAAATAAGATTTATCTTATGATTAAACAATTTGTAAAGGTGTACCTTTACGGAATAATATTCTAAAAAAGAATGCCCTAATAGGGCATATTAAATTCTTCCCAGTTCTTTTTCTATTCTAAAAAGCAAAGCCATCATGTCCTGAATTTGATACTGAACAAGTCTGGCCATGTTGATATTCTTCTGCTGGAGCATAGGAAGTAATTTCTGTTTTTCAATCAAATCCTCTTCCACGTACTTTTTAAAGCGTATTAGGTCCCCTCTATTGAGCATTGGATCACCTCCTGAATATCTGCTTTAGCGTCCCTGTAATAGGTACTACAGCAATTAAAGCCAAGGCGAAAGCTAACAATGGCCATAAATTTGTAAATAAAATCCCTATTGCAGATAAAATATCTGGGATATTAATCGTACTCGATATATCGGCAAGTTTAGAGGGAGTAAACCTAATAGGATCTGAAACTGGGCCTTCTCCCAGGGCATTAACTGCCGCAACACTTACAGTATATTCTAGTCCTTCCTCTAATCCCTCTATAGTGTATTCTGTATTTTCTGTTTCCCCGTATTTCTCGCCGTTGAGATAAATAACGTATTTTGTAATCTTTTCAGCCTCCGGGTTTGGCGTCCAGGAAATTGTTGCACTTGCAGAAGTCAAACCCTTAATAACAACGTTTTTTACTTGTGTCGCCGGTTCCGGCGGCGGTTCTAGTGTAGTAAAAGTAAGCGGATCAGATGCTGGCCCTTCTCCATAACTATTAACTGCTACAATTGTTACTTCATAGGGTGTAACCGGTTGAAGGTTGTCTATTAGATATTCAGTATTTGTCGTTTCTCCATACTGTTGTCCATTGAGATACACGATGTACTTCAATACTCCTTCAGATTCTGGATTGGGATCCCAGCTTATTAAAGCACTTGTAGAGGTTATATCTTTTACGGTTACATTCATAACTTTAGACGGAACAGGCAAGTCTAGAGTAGTAAAGGTAACTGGGTCGGATGTTGGACCTTCTCCAGCTTCATTCACTGCTGATATTGTTACTTCATACTGGGTAGCAGGTTGAAGATTGTCAATTCTGTATATTGTATTAGTTGTTTCTCCATAGAACTGACCATTAAGGTATACTTTGTACTTTGATATTTCCGCAACTGGAACCCAGGTTATAGATGCACCATTATATGTTATATCCTTTACGGAAACATTTTGGACTTTGGAAGGTTTTGGCGTAACCATAGTTCCATAAACATTAAATTCCCAAATTGTTCTAGAATAAACCGAATTATTGCTAATTGTTATCTCTCTAACATCGTTTATTGTATAACTGACAAATTCACCTGTTGAATTAGCTGGGGCAATTGAAACTCTTTTTTTGTCTTCTCCTACATAAAAATTTATATAGATACTGTTTGTTGTATCAGCTGCAAATCTATATCCAATTATATTTGCAGGTTTTTCAAAAATAAAAGCAGGTGTAGGCCTTAGAGTCCAAGTATATCCTGTAGAAATATTATTGTCAGTTACCGCATAACTACTTCCCAATGGTTTACCATCCAATAATCCACCACTAAAATCTATTGCCGCAAACGAAACCATAGCAAATATATTACAAAATATAACAATCATAATCGCAACATTAATAACCTTCATCATTATCCTCATTTCTTCACTCCTCCCGGTGGTATAAGATAATACACAAAATACCCTATCTTAAACTTGTTATCCTTCCATTTATCCCTTTGCCTCCAGTTAAGCCGGGATGATTCAATTAAATCATATCCTGTTAACCTAGCCACCTTCTTCAATATGCTTAATTCCCTGAAATTATGGTATTTTTCCGCCATTTTTGCGAATTTAACCGAGTGAATAGAGGGATTAAAATATAACACCTGATACGGGTTTACGGGCCTTTCATACTGCATCTTCTATTTTCCTCCCTCTGTAAGCATCGTTAATCTCTATAATCTGATCTAAAAACTGCTTGAATTGTCTTTCGGTGGCCGGGAATTCAATGCTGGTTATGATTTGATTTGTGTCATACAAACCCACAGCCCATATTTCCTGGGCTTTGTACATGGGCAAAAACTTCCGACTAAGAAGCCTTCCACCCTGATAATCGTAAATGTAATAAATAAATCCGGCCGGCGTTTTATAACAATCAACTAGTATATTGCATAGGGCCCTTATACGACTATCTAGATTCCGTATGCTGGGTGTTGTCATAAACAAGCTGGACCTCAGCTTCCTGAGATAAAAAAAGAATTGGGTCAAGTAAATATTACTGCCCTTTTGAAATAATCGGCTATCCAAACTTGTATGGGCTTCATCTAATAAACAAATCGAGCTTTCAGCTTCTGCTACCTTGAAAAAATCGGTGTAATGAGTAAGTCTTCTGGCTCCCTTTAGCCCGTAATTAGCAAATAACTGAACATCTATACCTAATCTTCTGGCCCTGGACGCATAATAATGGGCCAGGATAGACATAGCCGAAGTTTTACCTTCCCCTAGGTTGCCCTGAAATACCCACACATACATAGCTATATTGCCTCCTATTTATCGTTGTTTCCCCTAAATATGTTATTTAAGCGAACATTCCCTTTGATACGATCTGCAAGAGTAAGGGCCTCAATAACGTCTATAAATACATCTGGCTTGGCCATATCTTTTGTATGTTGTTTAATAGCTCTTGAAAAGATCTGCATTATGTTGGATTTATTCCGTCTGTCCAGGTACTCACAATAGGCCATACCGGCCACTTGATACCTGGTAAGCGGTACTGCATGGCCCTCCATAAATTTTAGTGTTTCGACCATTTCCCCTTTAGAAGAAGCAAAAAGGTCCCCGGCCATAATGTCTTGGAGTGTTTTTTCTTGTTCCATTCCATCTCACCCCCTTAACAAGAAAATTACAATTACCAAAACTGCAAGCATAACGTAAAACTTAATATCAAATTTCTTTTCCTGTTCTCCAAAGTTAAACATATTCTTGATAGCGATATTCTCGGACAATTCCTTCAAATGCTGGCATTCCTGGAGATACGGCAAAGAGCAGTTCACCACGTAATAGATATTGCCTTCTGCTGGGTTGATAAGTGCCTTTGTATCTGCTACAGGGAATATGTGCATATCCGTTTCTATCTTTTCCTCGTCAATTTTGGCAACTGGCAGGATCTCAACCTTGTTATCTGAGATTACAAGTACCTTGTCTGGAGTGTATTTCCTCATTTCTTCAACCTCCTGTAAATCATAATGTACGGAATAGAGATTAAAGCAAAGGCAAAGCCTACACCCATCGCCGCTTGGAAAAAGTATGAGAATACCATCATGAAACCTCCCTTTTATCGGTTTTCATATTTGGCTTTAGAGCGATTTTTTCAGGGTAGGTAATATAAAACTATTACCCACCTCTAAAAATCCCGTTATAAGGCAAATATGAAAGACATATTTACCACCATTTCACGCCACTTTTAAATAACAGGTACAAATTGTATATCCCCCTGACTACAAAAGCAGTAAATAGGATTAAGAGACAACCTATTACTGCGCCTACCAGGGCACGCCATTCGGGTCCCAGCATGGATACGGGACCTAGGAAGTAGTCCAACCTTAATGCCCTGGCCGGCTGGAGTTGGACCTGATCCAGGTACTGCAGAGCTGAATTTAAATAGCTAGTAACGGGATAAAATATCTGAAGTATAAACTTTTGTACTGTCGGTAAAACATTATCTAACATCCTTAAATCATCTCCACATCATTCCCGGTTGGATATGATTTTCACTACAGCATAAGCTGTCATGATCCATATAAAAAAGGCCAAAATCAAGGCAATTTTTGATAATCCTGTCTGATCCATAAAGTTTATAATGGCCATAAATCCTGACTGGTAAGCATTAGGTAAAACATAGTGAGAAGTAGATCCAGTGTAATTCAACCCATACAAAGCTCCAAACACTTCCCCTATAAGCTGGCCGGCAATTTGAAAAAGCCTTGCTATTATACGTATTATAAGTATCGCAATATTCATTACCTGCTGTATAAAAAACACTATGCCTAATATTATTGCCAGCACTGGAGACAGAAAGAAACCTAAAACCCTAATAAGCACATCAAAGGCATTTTTAAGTACATTCCCCAGGAAGTCTCCTAACCTACCAATTAGACCACCTATAAAGTTGCCCAAAGCATCCAATTTACTGCCAAACCAGCTTATAATCGAATAAAAAAGCCCTCCCAAATAATCAAACAATCTTCATCACTCCACCAATCTATAAAAAGCGTCCCAAACCTTATCTATAAGCACAAAACCCAATGCAATACCTAAAACTACAGCCAGATAAGGTCCCATTCCCTGAATATACTCAAAACCCTTATTTACGATCGTTTCTAGACTGAATTCATCTATGGCCTGGCCGGTTGTAAAATCAAGAATTGTGTATAAATTGCTATCTTCTGCGGAACAAACTTTAACCCTATAACTCTTGCCTGGCTCCAATCCCTCTAGAAGATATTCGTTTCTGTTTGTAGTTCCTAATAGCTGATCGTTAAGGTATATCTCATAAAATCCTTCACCCTGCCAGGTAATCAATGCTGTTTTATCCGTTATGTTTATGGCCCTTAACTCTTTAGGGGCCTCTACTGGTTCTTTAGGGGTGATAACACGTACCGGATCGCTGGCGAAAGATTCACCATAGTAATTTACTGCGGTTACTTCAAAGGTGTACATCTTCCCTGGTTGAAGGTTGGATACTGTATAGCTAGAAACTTCAGTAGATCCTACTTTCATACCGTTAACATAAATATTGTAATTAGTTACTGCATCATACCCCATATTGTCATCCCAGGTTAAGGTTACACTTGTTGGCGTTACATTTACATAACGCAAATTTAACGGTCTCATGGGTACGGTATCTGTTGTAATAGTTCCCGTTGGCTCCCCTTCTGCATATGTGGAATAGGGTATTACAAGCAAAATAAGCAGTAAAACTATTATCTTCCTCATACTCTCACCCTTTTTATGGTGTTAATGGCGGATCCATCTCTCTTGGCGGATCCACCTCCCTTGGTGGTTGCATCTCATACCCCGTAAGTTCTCTGGGTGGATCCATTGTTACCAGATCTATTTGTCTGGGTGGTTGCATCTGGTATCCCGTTTGTTGCCTCGGCGGTTGTACCTGGTATCCTGTTTGTTGTCTAGGGGGCTGGACCTGATATCCTGTCTGGGATCTGGGTGGTTCTATAATTACAGGATCAATCTGTCTGGGCTGTTCTACCGTCATAGGCACCTCCTGTTGTTTCGGTTCCTGCGGCATTATCGGAGCTTGGATCTCCCTGGGTTCCTGGATCGGTATAGGGTCATCATGTGGCATAATCACAGGATCCGGAATAGTCGGCAATGGTTCCGGTGAAGGTACTGGTTCCGGAATACTTAACGGTGGAGGATTATATCTCTCAATATCCCCGTCCAGGGACGGGTTATATTCTCTGGGTATATACTGGGACGGATCAAAACTAGGTTTATAATTATTCGCATTGCTTGGTATATAGTTACTTGGTGATGGATAAGGATTTACCGGTGGTGGTGAAGGTGGTGGCGGCACGTCTGGGAAATATACCGGCAATGGTACAGGGATATTTACATCCGGTGGTTGCACTATTATAACCGATGGGTCCTCCGGTCGGATCACTGTTATGGGCTGGGTCCTTGGCGATTCTCCCAGCTTGTTATATCCCACCACTTCAATCTCATATGGCTGGCCTGGAACAGGTGTAAAGGTATAGCTTGTATTATTACCAACGTCTATTGTTTGATTATCGTTAATTATCACCCTATAACCTTCAGCATTAGGATCAGGATCCCATTTCACAATTATATTGTCTCCCTGGACCTCGGCCCTAACGTTCTGAATAGGTCCTGGTGGTTCGGTTGGTTCATTAGGAATGGATGGTTCCCCCTCAAATAGTATCTTAAACGTCTTTGTAGTCCCATCATTCATAACCACCTGGCCACTCATTTCCATAAAAAACAATCTACCTTTGTCTACCCTAAGCTGGAAAGCCCTGCACCCCATAAAGGTGTCCCAAATTTCAAGTTCCCCTAGATCAGGATCGCCAGGATTTGCGGGTAAGTTCATGTATCCCATTGGCTCATTCCACGCATCAAGCCTAAGGACCAAAGCTCCCCGGCCCTCTACACCGCCAATTTTTATGTAATTTACTCCTACATTCTGAATATTCTCGAAATAGTTCCAAAGGTTAACTATTTCAGAGTATCCCGGTGTCCCGTCCTGGGCCTCCGCTCCGATGTATCCTGCTGTCTTTATAATGTCAGCCTCTACAGCTTGTGAAACTGACAGAGGAATACTAAAAAATAATAACAATACAAGACCGAATACCTTATATTTCATAATTTGTTGCAACCTCCGGTTAGAGAAAAACCCCTGCTCTGCAGGGGCTTCTTTAGATTATCGTCTCCTGCTGGAGATTATCGACTTAGCGGCTCCTACAATCATTGGGAACGCCAGCACGCCTAAACCAAATGCCAGCAAGGGCCAATAAGCAGTAAATAGCTGGCTAATGTAATTAAACACATCTGCAACATTGATATTAAGTGCCAATCCGGTGGTCTCCATAAGATTTAAACACTCCTTTCAATAAATTTTTTGTATTACTCATCACCCCGTATTCGGGCGATTATGTGCGCTATCCCGCTGATAACTAATACAGCTAAACCCACTCCAATCACAAAATACAGTATTGGGCCAAATGCATTTAATAAATCTTCAATTACCTGATAAAAATCGGCTATGTTATAGTTAAGTTCCAAATGTGGCACTCATATCACCTGCTCCACCTACGGAACAACGTCAGTAAGCCACCAAACACAAAGAGCGCCAACGTTGCTCCCACGAAGGGCCACACCAGGGGCGATAAAGAGCCAAACACATTTGCAAACTGCTGTAACACTTCATCCATATTCACTGTAAAGCTCATCTATTTTAGCCTCCCCGTAACGGTTAATAAAGCAACGGGTAAACTTATTGATATTGCCACCCCAAAAACCAGCTTTATCAACAACGGAAAAGAGAAAAACCATTTTAAGAATTCAATAAATAACTGCACTGCATTTGTTACCTCCTGAAGAATTTGAAGAGTGGCAATCTACCTAGTACAATCATTATTAAAGCTGGTATAAAGATGATGGCCATATATAGCTTTGCAAGTGTCATAAAATCAAAAACCGGCCATTGCGGTACAATCATCACAGCCACCCTTCCCGACAGGCTACACGCCAAATAAAGTACATAACAAATACTACAAGGAAAACTACAAGTATTATGGCAATTAAAAGTTCGCCGAAACTGGCATTTTGCAGTATCTTAAAAATCCCGCTGGGAGTAACGATCTCCATACTCGATCACCGTTTTTAAGGTAACATAAAAACCTTTTTAAATGCTTAAAAATGAAACAAAAATGAAGGCAAAATGAAATAAAAATGCAATGTTGTAAAAAACGTTGCATCAGTTTAATGTAAACAGTATATGTTTATATTAGTGCGCCACGCTTGGCAATCTTATATAGTATTCGTATTCGCCAGTTCGCTACAGTTCGGGGCGTAACGTTTAATTTTTTAGCTATCTCTTGATAGCTTTTCTTTTTAAAATACCTCAATTCAATGTAAGTACATTCCTTTTTTGTAAGAAATTCCTGCATATTTTCAATACATTTCATGATATAGGCTACTTTTTTGTACTTTTCTATTCCTGGATAATTACCCACATCCTCAATTATCAACTTGTATATATCCCAATTTTTTAAGATATCTTCCACGTACTCTATAGCGTTAAAAACATCTGCCTTTTCTGTCAATGAAGGCATCTAATTCACCCCTTTCCCCTTTATGCTCGTCACAGACATTTTCATCTGCGCCAACTATTTCAGTAATATCCATGTGGCAATGAGGGCAGATCCACAAACCCTCTCTATAAGAGCTATAAGATGCATTGTTACAGTATGGACAAATTTTTCTGTACATTAGTTTAACCCCCAAATTTTATTTATATCTGTTTTACTAACTTCTTTGCTTAACAAGCTCCGTTATAATCCAGCATATGGGATATAAAATACTTCTCCGCATTCAGGACACTTACAATAATCAGTAAAACCATCTTCCCCAGTACCAGCATATTCAAAATATTCTGATTGCCCACATTTGTCACAATCCCACCAATGGCATCTCTCTTGCAATATTTCTTCTACCGTTAAAACTTTAGTCGGCAAGCTTGTCTTTTTTATCTTCCCATCATCATCCCTCACGCAATGACACTTTAAATCAATATAACTGTCCATATATTCGTAAATACATTCCACGGTAAGCGCAAGTTTCTTCGCCTCTCTCAAATTTGGAGCAGATATATATGTTCCTCCCATATCCTCATCAACATAAGCAAAATATATTTTGTTCATGCTTTCACTCCCTTATCTGGCCTTCCTACACCAGGACGGTGTCCGGGGCACAAGTTTTTCTGTTTTCGAGCTCTATAAATTCCTCCCTTGGGGCCATTTCACATTGGGCTAACAAAGGAATTGTGGAAGGATACTTCATGCCAGCCGGGCAATTACACCGGGCAACGTAATAATATATCTTATTATCAGCCTGAATAGGGAATTGCACTATGCCTTTATCCATGCACACCCAACATTTTATTTGCCTTTTAATTTTAGGTTTTTCAATCTTTAAGAAAACCATTGTTCCACATCTCTTACATGGTTTTTTATACTCATCATCATAAAATTTCACAATTGAGCCACATATAATACATTTACGTTCATCATAATTTCTTCCCTCTAAACTTTGAAACGTTGATTTTAAAGATTCAAGATCCATGCATTCTCCAATAGCTGACATGCTCATGCTAAATTCACCTCCCACCTAATTTTTCTGCAAATAGGATGTTTATCTTCTCTGTAACGACCTATATTGGGTCTGTTCCACGTTCCCCCACCTGCTAGTCCAACACATTTCCAACCTGCGGCTTTCAACGATGTTCCAGATTCTGACTCTAATACATAGGTTATTAATCTCTTATATCCCATTTCACGTGCTATCCTTCTACATGCGGCATACAAAAATGAACAAACATTTTTAGTACCGTTAGTACACAATCTAGTGACTTCTAGAGTGAAACCATCGTCCAGCAACCTTGCGACTGGGCGACCCACTATAGCTACACCACATAATTCCCCGTTTTCATTTACTGCGCCTATCGAAAACTTATGACCTTGGACTTTCTTGTGATGTCGATGATATTTTTCAACAAATTCGTTTGCTTCCCGTAACGAAAGAGGAATAACTCTGAATTTCATACTGCCAGTTCACCCCTCTCAATCATGATTTTTATTGCATTTTCGACCACCTCGTCCGGGTAACCTAAGGTGTGGATGTATTCAATTACGTTATTGCCCTCGTATCCCTTGATTTTTTTCTTGATGTACCTTATTGCACCTTCTATCTCTTCTGTGCTGTATTTTCTTTCCTGCCCATTGCTCGTCTCCTGGCCTGCCTTTCTGTTTTCCCATTCTGCCTCATGACGCTTATAGTCATCTAGTGAGCGAATGCCTCTGTCAAGCCATGAGAGTAAAATTTTTTCCACATATCTCAGGTTTCTTGCATTGTTCTTTATTGCCAGTTTAAGTGCCTCAACGATCAGATCGTCAGGGAGTTCTTTTCTGTATTCGTTGACGAGATCAACCACAAATGGCGTTAAAGGACCTACGTTCTGCTGATAAAACACCAGAGGGTCATTGTCGTTTACAGTTTTGGGCTGGCTGTTACTAATAATATAGACGTCGTCGTCATTATTATTTATATTTCGTTTAGTTTCGTTTAGTTTATATAATGCGGAATGATTGCCGGAACAGTTCCCGGAATGGTTTCCGGAACAGTTTCCGGAATGATTGTCGGAATTTATTTCCGACAAATATTTGTCGGAACGATTGCCGGTATGATTGCCGGAACGGTTGTCGGAATATATTTCCGTCAAATCTTCCGGGAAAGGAATAATGGTATATATAGCTGATTGATTACCTTTGCGGGGTCTCCAATCAATCCTGCCTTTTTGTTTAAGTTCATTCCTGGCATTACGAATCGCTCTATCTGACAAACCTGTTTTAATACTAAGTACCGACGTGGCTACAGCAAATTCCGTTGCCCATCCTGTTTTATTGCATATGTGCATAAGAGCATGCCATAATGCAATAGCGGATAGAGACAGAGAATTTGTTTCGAGCCAGTCGTAAAAAGCGTTGATCTGCTTTATGTAATTCATGTCTATCATCCTTTGATTAGATTTTCGATAGCTTTTTTATAGATGGGACAATATCACTCATCTTTAACAAGCTCTTCAAGTATCTCACATAACTCTAAGCACCAATCCGCTACCTTCTCAACTGTAATCACTCTTTCATCTGGAGGATAAAGAAATTCATAAATCCTATATTTTAAATCCCTTATTCTCTCTAACTGCTCTAAATAATTATTCATCATCTTCTTAACACCCTCTTCTTAAAGGTTTTTAGTTAACTACTTATTTAAAGCCCTGTACATAGTACAAGTTTCAAAATCAGATGAGCATTTGTTTTGGTAATGTGCCATTCTAACCGATTTTTCACAAAATTCTAGTCTTTCAGCTCGTAAGTGATAGAAAAAATGGACATTTCGTTTTATGTTGTTTTGCCATGATTTTTCCCCTCATTTAATCTTCGTATTTTTCCCATATCGGCCCATGGAGCTTTTCATATAAACTTTCAAAGACTCCTTGTTCTGAGTTAGCTTCTCCTAATAGTTCTCTTCTTACCTTTTGTTCAACAAGAATTCTGTCTAAAAGATTAAGTTCATCCTCGCTCAGTATAGATTGCAGGACCTTTTTGATGTGATAATGGCGCAATAAAACCTCGTCCAAAGTCATCTTATCTGTCTTATAGCCTTCCGATAGAGCTTGTACAAATTTTGGATTAGACGTAAAGTTTATTTGAGAATTCATGATATTTCTCCTCCCCTTTGTTTGTTATCGTATCCCCAATAGATGTGGTTTTCTACATTCCTGGTAAGTAGATTTTCGATATATTGTTTGTAAGCGGATATGGGTAATTCTTTTAAGAATTGCTTGTATATCCTCTGAGGTTTTGTTTTTGTATGCATCATCACAGATTTTGATAGTGGTATTGTTAATTTTATAGGTTTCTACTATATTGCTCATTAAAAAACCCCCAAATCTAAAATGCTTTAAATAAAATATGAATTCTATAGTTTGTACTATGCTACTGTATGCTTTCTTTTTTGTTTTGTTTAGACGTTTTGTCTAAATATTCATCAAAAAAAAGTTCTTCAACTGTACTGCCTAAAATCTTTGCTAAGAGTAAAGCCTTTTTTATATTAGGACTTCTACTGCCATCTTCCCATTTATAGTAGGTTGATGGGGCAACTTTTACAATCTCTGCTATTTGCTCAACTGTCATACCGCTCTTTAATCTGTATTGTCGTAAAACTTCCCTCATATCGGTTCCCCCTTACTTAGTAACTCTACGCTTTATATTATAATAGACATTTTGTAGAATGTCAACACAATTTTACCCATTTTGTATAAATATCTATCAATTATTTGGACGTTTGGTATAATGATATTCAGAGGAGGAGAAATATGAAAATTGGAGATAGAATTAAACAATTAAGGGAAGAAACAAATATGGGACGAGCTGAATTAGCTCAAAAAATTGGTATTACTTATTACGCTCTATCAAAGTATGAGACAAACGAAAGACAACCAGATTATGAAACTCTGAAAAAGATAGCTCGTCTATTTAACGTTTCTACAGACTATCTCCTTGGTTATTCTGACATTCGTAACCCCTATGAGAAAACTTATGACAAATTAGGTATTAACGAATTAAGTCCGGAAAGCAAAAAGGAATTGGAGAAATTTGTTGAACTGTTAAAATTAAAAGATAAAATGGATAAGACCAAAGACGAAATGTCATCAGCTTTGGATTCAAACGCACAATAAAGCAATTAAAAGGGTAAGGGTAAATGGAGGAAACTGCATGGCACAAAATTTATTTATTGTCTTCTTTTTCATCTGGTTATTCTGTGCTACTTTATTTGTTGCAGTAATAGCAGCTTATTTAAGCAATTTAAAAGAAAAGTGGCTTGAACGTTTATCAAATAAAAGAGACTTGAAGTTTTTTGAAAAGGCCCTTTTTGGAATATTGAGCAGTAAACAGCCCAAAAGTCAGAGAAGAAATCCAATACTTAATATTGACAGAATGACAGGACACCAGTTTGAAATTTTCTTGAAAGAATTATTTAAATCTCTAGGTTACAGGGTCAAAAAAACACCGGATTCTGGTGATTTTGGAGCAGATTTATATATGGAAAAAGACGGAAAAACCTATATAGTGCAGGCTAAACGCTATAAATCTAAAGTCGGAATTAAAGCTGTGCAGGAAATAGTCGCCGCAAAATCTTATTATAACGCACAAAATGCTATTGTAATAACAAACAACTACTTTACTGAAGCGGCTAAGGAATTGGCTAAGAAAAACAACGTAATACTATGTGAAAGGCCAGATTTGATTAAGCTCGTTGAAAAGAGTAAAATGATTATGGAAAAAAGCAAACAAGCAAAAAATATTAAAAGTCAAAATACAATCAGAAAGGGTGGAGCATTATGAACAATGAAGAAAAAATGTTTGAGCTGATGACTCAAATGTATGCTGAAATGCAAAAAGGATTCAAAAATGTATATGCTGAAATGGATAAAAGGTTTAATAATATCCGTGGCGAAATGCAAGAAGGGTTTAGGAATGTATATGCTGAAATGCAAGAAGGGTTTAGGCACGTATATGCTGAAATGCAGGAAGGGTTTAAACAGGTAAACGAAAGAATTGGTAAAGTAGAAAACGAGCTTAAAGAAGTCAAAAATACTGTCCTGAAAATAGAGCATGATCATGGCGAAAAGCTGAAAGCTCTATTTGATGGATACAAGCAAAATGCCGAACAGCTTACCCGTATTGAGGAAGAAGTTAAAAAGCATGATGAATTTATTCTGCGTAGGATCAAATAGGAGTTGTTTTTAAAATGGCATATTGCATATACCTACGGAAAAGCAGAGCTGATATAGAAGCAGAGGAAAGAGGAGAAGGAGAAACTTTAGCGAGACATGAAAAAATACTGCTGGAGCTGGCCAGGAAGATGGGCCTAAATGTAACTAAAATTTATAAAGAGATTGGGTCCGGTGAAACTATATCTTCCCGACCAGTAATGCAACAATTACTACATGATGTCGAAGAAGGAATGTGGGAAGGTGTATTGGTTGTAGAAGTTGAACGCCTGGCCCGTGGTGATACTATAGATCAAGGGATAGTGGCCCAAACTTTTAAGTATTCAAATACAAAGATCATTACCCCTATCAAGGTTTATGATCCTCAAAATGAGTTTGATGAGGAATATTTTGAATTTGGTTTGTTTATGTCTAGAAGGGAATATAAGGTCATAAACAGACGTTTACAACGTGGTAGGCTTGAATCGGTTAAAGAAGGCAAATATGTTGGCAATAAGCCTCCGTATGGTTATATACGGAAGAAACTAGAAAAAGATAAGGGCTATACTCTGGTACCTCACCCTGAAGAATCCAGGGTGGTAAAGCAGATATTTGAGTGGTACGTCAATGGGATAGGTGTTTCCCAGATTGTTAGGAAATTAAACGACATGAAGATACCTGCCGCAAACGGTGGCGATTGGGTAAATGCATCTGTTCAGGAAATACTTCGTAATCCCGTTTATATTGGGAAAATTCGCTGGAATTTTAGACCACAGATTAAGAAAATAATAAACGGTCAAACGGTAGTACAACGACCTAGAAGTAAAGAATGGCTGGTAGTGGACGGATTACATGAGCCTATAATCGATGAGGAAACTTTTAGGATGGCCCAGGAACGTTTAGCGAAGAATCCTAGTGTCCCGGTCCCCAGGAAGTATATCATCAAAAATCCGCTGGCTGGTTTAATCGTATGTGGCATATGTGGCCGGAAAATGATAAGAAGGCCCTTCAACGATGGAAGGCCGGACCTTCTCATGTGTCAGTATACTTCTTGTAAGAATGTAAGTACCCTCTTGGATCTGGTGGAGAAAAGGTTACTTCAAGCATTAGAGATATGGCTTAAAGACTATAAACTTGAATTGAGCGAAAAGGAAGAATATTCAAACAATTCTGAAGATGTGGATCTCATAAAAACATCCCTAAACAGGATTGAAAAAGAGCTTGAGACATTGAATATGCAATATAACCGTTTACATGACCTGCTTGAACAAGGTGTCTATTCCGTGGACAAGTTTATTGAACGTTCCAGGATTTTAAGCGAAAGGATAGAAAATGCCAGAAAGGAAAAAGAGGAATTGCAAAAAATACTAGAAGATATCTCTTCCAGGGAAGAAAGCAAAAGGCTTATAGTCCCTAAAATAGAAGGTATCTTGGAATCTTATTACAACATAGAAGATCCAGCCGAGAGGAATAAACTGCTCAAGGAAGTTATTGAAAAAGCAGTATATACAAAGACTGTAAGAGGTAGCAGGTGGTGTCCAGATAAACAGGATGATTTTGAGCTTGTCATTTATCCTAAACTACCAAAAAAATAAACTGATAACCTTATGGTACCAATTCTTCTGTACCTATATCATTCAATATGGCCTTAGCTTCGGGTATGGGCATGTGATACCTCTGTGAGAGGTATCTTAAGGAAGCCGCCAGTTCTCCATCAGGTCCCCCGTATTGAGTAATGATATATTTCGCCATCCTAGGGTTGGAATTCTTTATCCTTACAGGATACTCCAATTTCTTCTCATATATCCACATATCCTATCATCCCTCCATATAGTATTCTTCTTCCCACGGCCACGGCTCGTTGATCCAGGCCCAGGGGTATTGGCTCATCGCATAACCAAAATTAGTCAAAGGCCCGTAGCGCATCTCGTATTCATTTTTTAGTGCCTGCAGCTGACGGGTATAATAGTTGTACTCATTTAAAGCCCTGCGATCATTGGGATGAGTATCAAGATACAGGTTTAAATCCACCGTCATAAATTCTATTGCCTTTATCTGCTCTAAAAGCTCCTGCCTCTCGTCGTGGTTGTAAGCATGGTTCATAGACCACGACCCCCTTCACAATCGTTTTTTTCATATGGCCTTACAAGCTCCGGAAACATAGTACCCGCATGCAGCGCTTCCATGGGTGAAAAGCTGGTAGTATAGCGTTGATAAGGTATATATGCCTCCGCCAGGTCCACCCTTTTCCACATCGGATAATTGTACATATAGGGCGCTCTTGGCGGATAATGCTCCGGATATCGATAATCCATATACAGTACCCCCTCCTATTTGTATATTTATCCATATATCCTTCTTTATTTGTCATTATATTCTGGATTTCCCGAAGTGTTACTCTACTCAAACCGAGGGTCTTATCAACTTTGTATGCTAAGAAAACTTCACTTACTAAAGGGTTACCCTATAAAAACAACGTTCCCGCATCGTTTTTTGTTTTACAATTGCAGATTTTATTTTGAATGGCAAAATTGACTTTTCAGTAAACATCAATTGGAGCGTACACAAAATAAAACGCTCCTTTCTGGTTTCATGTCGTTAATTTTATCCAGAAAGGAGCTTTACTATTTGTCTACACACAAAATTTTGGATAGTTTTAAAAAAGACTTTATTTGAAAGTATTTAAAACTTTAACTTACAAAGTTAGGAGTTTTAAATCCTTTACCTTCTACCTCTCTAGTATCAATAATAGATATAAAGGCATTAGGATCAATTCTATGTGCTATTTCTCTAACTTTTGGCAGTTCCCTGGTACATACAACCATATAGATAACCTTTTTTGTTTGTCCCGTATACGCTCCTATACCGTTTAAAAATGTAATTCCCCTTTGTATATGCTGAAAAAATTCTCGAGCCATTTCATCCGCTAAATCTGATACTATTATTATGATTTTTTTACGATTAAAACCCATTTGTATAATATCAACAACTCTATTACTTATAAAAATGCCTATCATTGAAAACATTACAATTTCAATATCTAAGAATAATATTGCTACACATAACAACAAAAAATTAAATATTATTGCTGTTTTTCCTATATCGAAAGAAAAAAATTTATTTACAAGTAGTGAGATAATATTAACTCCACCTAATGAACCTCCATTTTTGATAATTATACCAACACCAATCCCGGAAATTAATCCACCAAAAATAGATGCCAGCATAATATCTTTTACCTCTATCTGCCAATTTCTAGTAAGAGACAAAAAAACAGACATACTTATCATGGCCACAAAACTTAAATATACAAAACGTTTACCTAAGAATCTATAACCACCAATAAAAAGAGGAATATTAAGAATAATCGTAGTAACCTCAGTTGGTACAAAAAATAAATACTCAAATATCAACGCAATCCCGGTTAAGCCACCGTTAAATAATTTATGCGGAATTAGAAAAATATTAACAGCAACAGAATATATAAAACTGCCTATTATTATATATATGACACTGTATAAATTTCCAATTTTAGACTTACACATAACACCAACTTTCCCTCTCATTGGGCTGAACATATTATAATTTGCGTATAAATTCAAAATTTTAAGTTGTTTATTTTCACTACCTTATAATTCCTCGACTTCAATTTGACTCCAATAAGCTCTACCAATATCTAAGCTACTAATTCCAAACATTCCATACTTATAACGTTCGTCCTCATACTCTAAAATTTTCTTACCATCAATATAAAATACTATACAACTTCCCTTTACTACTACTTCAAACCAATAATTTTTGTTATGACGCCACTTGTATGGAACTGTTAGCAGAGGTTTAAATCCAAAATCATTTAGTATTAGTGAAACCTGATTTTTACCACTAAATCCCACATGATAACCTCTCATAGCACCTTGAACTCTGAAAGCGATGTTATGACTAAATCCATTCTGAGGATTCACTAATGCTCTAATTCGTATATCTCGAGTAAAATAATTACCTGTATAAGCCTCACAATGGTCTATACAAAGGCAATGCATTCTATTCCCCTCAATGAACCAAGCTCCTCTGTTATGAGAAAAAGGTGTAACGCACGAGAATTCTTCAAATTGTTTTGAAAAATCTATAGTATACTTGGCTTTACCTTTAATTCTAAATTCATCAATAAACAATCGCCCCAGTAACCGATCTTTAATCGTAGAATTATTATCAACAATGATACCTACTTCATCTACCATTGCACCTTCAACATCAGGTATAACAAACTCTACATCTTGCCACTTATTATTATTTAGAACATAGTACCCCAGTTTAATATCCTCTTTAGTATAAGTATTCCTAACATAAGGAATGACAGCTACTTCTCTTCCACTCCATTGATCTAAATACAATTTCATACTAACTTTTTGGCCAGGATAAGCTTTCGGCGCAAAGGTGGGACTATATCTTTCATCATCAAAATCAAATCTTCTATAAAAAGGTTTGTAGTAGACTTTCGTAATTTGGCCACTCACTACTCTATCAAGTAACACTTCTAAGGCTCCTTTTCCTTTATAAGCTATTTCATTAGTATGTCTTAATCTATAATTTACCGAATCCGAAAGCCTAAAACCATGAGTGGATCCTGGCAATTCAAAATCAAAATATATTTCTCCTTCTACAAAAGACTCTATCAATTCAGATGGAGGATCTTGTTTAGCCAATTTATAGCCCAGAATAGCCACTTCTTTAGCAAGTGTAGGTATGTCTATAATATTTAAATATCCTGATATGCTTGAAGCTATTATTAAATCATTAACTGGAACTCGATAATGTTCTTTAATCCCACTTAACCCTTGTGCCACACCTATAATAGTACCAACATTACCAGCATTACAATCAGTATCCCAACCACACATAGTCGCAATTTCAATAGTACGAGCAAAATCTCCTTTCCCATAAAGTAAAGATAAAACACAAACTCCTGCGTTTGGAATAATATGACATACTCCTGGAAATTTATCATACCCCCAATTTTGTTCTAAATAATCACGACATTCCCTAAAATCTTCAGGATGTTTGTTATAAAAATCTAACACCGATTTTACAAGCTTAGCATAAGTACAATCATCTGGTATTACCGATAAACCTGCCTTAATTATTTCAAAAACATTTTGGGTAGAAAAAGCCTTGGAAATACATGCAGCTATAAATCTGGCACCAAAAATCCCATTTCGATCATGAGAAACACTAGCTGCTTTCCCAGCATATTCAGCTGCTTTCTCTATATTGTTTGGCCAAACCAATCCCCACGTATCAATAAAAATTTGTCCTCCTATTTGTTCTGCTAAGATATGACCGTTTTGTTTAATTGAACCAGAAACCGGAGCAGAAATACCATTTTTCAGATTCATATAAGCTGTATGTTCAGTACTTCTACCGTAACCTCCCCACCAAAACATACCAATACCATCTCTAGTATAATTTAACCACGCTCTTCCAACATCTTGTGGTTCGAGTTCCCGATCTTTTGCATCATCATATAAAGCTCGCAGAAAAAATATAGGTCCATTTAAATCATCATCTGCAGCAAAATTTTTGTAATTTTTAATATACGAAGTTATATTACCGTATACCATTTTGATTTTTTCATAGGTCCACACCGAAGGTTCCACAGGAGCACCTAATCTTACACCGATAACCTTACCTAACAATCCTGCATATACTTTTTCTATATAATCTTTTGGTATCATTATTGGTTCAATCTCCCTTCTTTACTATCTTCCCCTAATCCTAACTTATTATAAAAATCTTTCTTTTTCTCCCATAATTCTAAATCCTTTTGGATTATATACTGGGCTACTTCAGCAAATCTATCAGCAGCTTCTATTAAATTTAATTTATTAACTTTTTCGAGAGTCTCTATATCTTCTTTTGAAATCACTTTATATCCATGTTTAGCACCAAGTATAGCTCCTATCATTACTCCGATCGAATCTGTATCCCTTCCAGAGTTAATTCCATCAATCACAGAATTCTGGAAATCACCATCGTGAAGTGTAATATATCCTAACGCTATGGGAAGTTCTTCAATACTAAACAACCTATTTGGGGTATAATAGTTAGAAGGAATACCTACTTTTTCTATTGTTTTGTTAACATCATCCCCCATCGGAGAAAAATATGACATTATTTTATGAAACTCTTTTACTACAAGATCTTTATCATCTTTATACTTTCTTAACTTTAATGCTGCATTACAAATCTCTTCTATAGCTTTCTTAGTTCCATCTTTTGCACAATTTAACGCTGTTTGAATAATATCGCTAATATCAACATCAGGCTCAAATGCTTTTGCTACACATGCAGCTAATACACCCGCAGCTTCCAAACCATAACTTGATTGATGACCCATGGCAAAACTTATAGCTTCATTATACGCCGCCATAGGATCACAAGCATTAACAACTCCTACAGGTGCAATATACATAGCAGCACCACAATTTACCATATTGCCAATACCGCCTTCTCTGGGATTACAATTAGCCAAGGCATGCCTAAGAAATAGATATTTTTCAGGGTAGAAGAGGCGTTCTATAAGGAACGCCTCTCTACCAAATTCGGGAATATACTTAGGCCTAAAAGCTATTTCTTTAATAAATTCATCTGCAAGATCATATGCATCTAAATGCCTTTTTTTAATACAGTATACGTTAATTAAAGATAACGTCATCAATGTATCATCAGTAACAATTCCATTACCTTTCATGCGATAAAGCCTTTCGTTTGCAGGTAAATCCGCTTTATACCATTTAGTATTCAATGTATTTACTCTACCGTATTTCTTTTTAATTTCTTCATAAGATAATTTTTCTACCGGTGCACCTAGAGCATCCCCATAAGCTATACCTAAAACTACACCTCTTACACGATCCTTAAATTTTATCATTGACAAACCTCCATATATATTACTTCAATACCTCATTGGCATACTGAGTAACTTCATTCCCGCCAGCTTTATACCATTCCTGAACAAACGCATCGAAGTCATCTATCGAACGTTTACCCGTAATTATATCTGCAGAAAATTCTTTATACAAGTTTTCCATAGCGTCCCACTTAGCAGTAAAATCTGCCGGAATTAAGAAATTTACATCTTCCGTATAATACTTGTTTGCCAAATTTAGCGATTCTTCAGCAGGCTTACTTAATAGAGGAGTAGCCACTTCCATACCTACGTTTAACTCCAACGGTTCCCAAAATCTTGAAAACCACTCCTGTGACTTTTCAGTTAAATAAATCTTATTATCTTTTATAATGTAATGTTCATTTTCAAATCCCAATCTATCAAGCAACTGACCTTTAGGGGTAGCTAAAAATTCAAACACTTGAAATGCTTCATTTTTATACTTTGATAAAGCTGATATAGCAAATCCTCTGGTTTCTTTATTCACATCAATAGGTAAATATCCTTGTGCCTTACCTTTTGCTGGCGGTAGAACTACAAGACTCACATTATCACCATTAGCTTTTTTCATCTTGCCCTCATAAATATCTATAACTTTCCCTGCAGTACCTATAATCATACCCACTGTATTACTATAAAAAGCTTGCTCTTTTGTATCCCACTGTTTAGTTAAATATTCAGGATCCAATATTTTTTCCTCGTATAACTTCCTATAAAAAGCCAGTTTTTCCTTTTCATTCTGTGATACACGTTTATAAATATACTTCCCTGAGTTATCCTTTATCCATGTGGCTGTATTCCCAAAAGCTTGGTCAAACACTTCATCCAATTCAATTATGTTTCCAGCTACTGTCACACCATAAACTGGATTACCTTTCCCATCAAAATCTTTTTCTTTAAGTTCACGTAAAAAAGTATAATAATTGTCTATAGTAGGATTATCCATCAGTTGTTTCGAAGATTCCATTTTTTCAAACCAATCACTTCTTACTACTGGTACTTTTGAACTGACAGGTTTTATCCATAGTAAATAAGGATAATTTTGCAAGCGCTTTATATTATGCGGATAAAGTATTCTCTTTATATATTTAGAGTTTTCCACATAAGGTAGTAAATTTTCTAGTAAACCTTGATCTGCAATTTGTTTATCTCCTCCTTGAAAATATATAATATCAGGTACATTTCCACTAAGAAGCATCAAATTTAACTTTTCTGCATAATTACCTGCAGGCATCTGTACTAATTCAAACTTATAATTAAATCCTTCTTCCGCAAGAGCTTTTTCGAGATTTTCAAAAAATTTTACCGCCACAGGATCAGAAGGATCTGCATCTTTCATTACAATTCTTAACTTTACTGGTTCTTTTGAACCTGCATTACCATTTTCTGTATTGTTATTATTGCTATTGGTATTTCCAGTATCTTTAACACTATCTGTAGTGCTTTTAGCAGTATTGTTACTCCCCTTACATCCCACAACAGAAAATATTAACACTAAGATTAACAATGATACTAAAAACTTTTTCATCATACACATTCTCTCCTTTCATTCGAAATTTAAATTAAAAAATTTCATCTACATAATGTTAATAATCAATAACACAATGTTAATTTTACATTTCTAATTGTACCCCTCCCCCCTTGATAAATGTCTTTTCAAATCTTCTATTCTTATCTTTAATCTTTAACTCCTCCTTCCAGGGTACCCTTAGTATAATACTTTAGAATTAAAGGATAAAGAAGTAAAATTGGTATAACTGCAATAATAATTGTTGTGGCCTGTAGAGCTTTATAATTTAATCGTGCTATATCACTGTATGATAATAGATTGTTTACTCCTATCATACTTGTAGTATCATCTAAAACCACAAACTGCCTTAACACTACCTGCAGTGGCCATTTACTTTGGCTATTAAGATAAATTGATGCTCGAAAATATTCATTCCAATGATAAACAGCATAAAACAAACCAATAGTAGCTATAGCTGCCTTAGCCACAGGTAAAACCACTTTAAAAAGTATTCTCATATGTCCTGCTCCATCAATTTCAGCAGCCTCAATTAATGATTTTGGTATTTCATCAAAGAACCTCATAATAATGATAAGATAATAAACATTTACGGCTTTATATAAAATCACAGACCAATAATTGTCAATAAGACCTATCTTCTTTATTACTAAATATTCAGGTATTAATCCAGGTTCAAAAACCATTACAATAATTAATAAAGTCATAAAAAACCGTTTACCAATTAAGGAAGGTCGGGTAAGAGCATATGCTGCCATGGTTGTCATTAATATGTTTATTAACGTACCCATACCTGTAATAAATAAAGAATTAAATATACTTTTCAATACCATAACATTTGAAAGAATAACTTTATAGTTAATTAAAGAAAATCCTTTGGGAATTATTTCCCATCCCTTGAATTCCAAAGCACCTTCCGGTTTCGTTAATGATAATGCTACTATATTCAACAAAGGAATAATCATTGTCATTGCAATCAAAAAAAGCAATATATATATTACGATATGAAACAACTTATCTTTATTCATTACAATGACACCACCTTACCATAAACCCTTGCCTGTCAACTTTTTTGACAGGATATGGGTAATAAAAATTAATACACAACCTACTATTCCTTTAAAAAAGCTTGCAGCTGTTGCGTATGAATATTGTACATTAACCATTCCTACCCTATATACATAAGTATCCAATATATCAATTACACTTATTACAGAATCGTTCATAAAATTATAAACCTGATCAAAACCAGCATTCATAAAATACCCAAGATTCAAAATAAATACTGTAATAATAGTACTTTTTAATTCAGGTAATGTTATATAAAACATCTGTTGAAATTTGGAAGCACCATCAATATAAGCTGCTTCATATAACGAAAAACTTATTCTCATTATAGCAGCTAAGTATATAATAGAATCCCATCCAGCACTTCGCCATATTTCTGAAAATACCAGAACCCACCTTATATGCTGTTTACTTGTCATAAAATCTATGGATGGCAATCCAAATAAATTTCTTATGTGATTAACAATACCGCCATTGGGAGATAACATATTTATCCATATTCCAGCAATAACTACCCATGATAGAAAATGCGGTAAATATATCACTGATTGTACACACTTTCTAAATAGAGAATTTCTTACCTCACTAACTAATAAAGCAAGTATTATAGGTACTGGGAAACAAAATATTAACTTCATACTACTTATAATAACAGTGTTCATTAAAACATTCCCAAAAACAGGTGAACCAAATAAAATCTTAAAGTATTTCAACCCTACCCATACATTATTTCCGATAACTCTGTAATCCTGAAAAGCTAGTGTCATACCTAACATAGGCCAGAAATGATACACTATAAAATACACAAACGCTGGCATCAACATTAAATAAAGAATCTTATCTTTACTCAACCGTTTAAAACTTTGAATCATGAGTTGCCATTTTTCTACCCTAACCAATTTTATATCCCCCATTGTCTTATATATTTTTCAATCTGCTCTCTATCAACCATTCCTGCTTGTGCTCCAATTTTTGTAACAGATAATCCTGCCGCAACATTAGCAAATTTTACTGCATGATACAAAGATTTACCTTCAGCCAAAGCTGCAGCAAATGCGCCATTAAAAGCATCTCCTGCACCTGTGGTATCAACGACATCAACATTTAAAGCAGGTATATGAATTATCCTATTACCATCAAAAAATCTTACTCCTTTTTCCCCTTCCGTTACAATAAGTTTGTTAGGAAATCTCCTCATAAGTTCTTCACGTTTTTTGGTATAATCAAAAACAATTGAACATTCGTGCTCATTAGGTGTAATAAAATTGACTTTTTCTACAATTTCCTCGCTAAGTTTCATTGCAGGAGCAGGATTTAAGATAATAATTTTCTTATTTCGATATAAAAAATCTACCACATACTCTATTGTTTCTAAGGGTATTTCCATTTGAATCAAAAATATATCTGCTTGAATCAAGTAATCTTCTATTTGTTTCACATATTCAACAGTAGTTTTTTGATTGGCACCAGGAATCACAACTATTCTATTATCATTTTCCAATTCCGAAATATATATGATTGCTACACCCGTTTTTTCTCCTTCTACTTTTTGAATAAAAGAAGTATTTACTTTTTCACTCCTCAGAACATCAAGCATATAACTACCATTATTGTCATCCCCTACTGAACCAAACATAAAAGTTTCAACTCCAAGCCGCGAAACCGCAACAGCTTGATTAGCACCCTTACCGCCTGGAAACATTAAAAACTTATCACCTATTATAGTTTCACCCTTTTGGGGCATTCTTCGTGCCTTTACAATTAAGTCAGTATTTATACTTCCAACAACACCTACTTTCAGCATTTTTAGTACCCCCTACGGTATCTGAATTTTCATCAACGGCACATGTTGCTGTGCACCATATACATCTCTATCCCCTATACTTCCTGATGATACATCTCTAGTAAAAGTAATTTTAAATCCCAATGCTTGATCGTAAAATACTAAATGTGAAATATGTGATTCCGGTATTTTATACAATTCTGCTATCTTTCTCTTAGTAATTTGCCCTGATTGTTTAACTTTCCAGTAGTATTCCTGATTATCAAATAATACATCCAACGTAATATCAAAAGGTCCAGCATTTTTGCTTCTTAATACTTTGGCCATTTCGTATAAATTGGCCATAATAAACCTACCTCCACAGATACTCTATTTTAAACAACTTTGACCAATCTTCTACTTCCATAAGGTGATATATACTAAATTCATACACAGGCCCATATTCAATATCACTGGGAGCAAAAGGAAAAGCTAAATTCCCAGCAGTAGATTTTCTACCTTCATACCCGTAATGTAGAAAAGTAGAACGCAAAGAGGCACAAATAGCATTTGCTAATTCCTGCGTATTAGCAATTACTTCAAATAAAACTCCTATCTCATAACCATTAAAATTCTCTATTTCCCTTGAACCCATAACACCATTCTTCCCATAATTGTAAAAATTAATTTTATAATCATCACTTGGAATTTCTGCGTAGTATTCTCTCACTTGTTTCTCCACCGCAGATTCAACTTCTTCAATTTTTTCTACTAGTAAAGGATCTCGCACACCAGCTATAACAAAAGTTCTATAAGCTATTTTTCTTGCACCTTCCAATTTAATATAATAAGGCTCTGTTTTTATAAATCTACTATTTCTAACTTCTACTACCCCCTCCTCAATTTGAGTAAATTCACATTTCTCCAAATCAAGTATAAAACCCGGTCCTTTAAGTATAAAAGGATGTTCTTTTTCATAAAAAGTATGTGCAGCTACACTAGTAGGATAACACTTTCTTACGTTATTCAAAGGCTTTACTATAAAGGAATCTTTCTTTAAGATTCCCAATATACAATCTTTTGTAGTACCAGGTTCAGCACATAAAGCTCCGCATTCTAATATTTTGCCTAAATGGTAACACAAACCAGGTTCAAAACCGTAAAACAAACCTACTGCAGCAAAAGGTGAAGGATCATATGCTCTACCACAAATAATGATGTCCGCCTTTTCTTCCAACGCCTTTAAGATTGGTTCATGCCCCATTTGAGCTACAATATTGTTTGTATCTTTGACGATATCTTCTTTTAAAGGTTTGACACTTTTACTTACTGGAATAATTTTATTTTCAGACAAAGCTTTTATAACCAAATCTTTAGGTATATCAGCCCAAATAATAGCAATTTTTGCCTTAAGATTTTGTTCTTCTAATATTTCCTCAATAATTTCTTTAGTCCATTTTACGTGGACACTAGCTCCTGCACCACCTGCAGATCCTATAATTACAGGGATCTTAAGCTTAAGCCCATATGTAATAATGGGTATAAGGTCTTTTTTTGTAGCCCTTCTACTTACTATGCTTACCCCTGCACCAAGTTTATGAGGGCCGGCGTCAGTAGAACCAGCATCTACTACAATAGCATCTGGTCCTTCCGCAATTCCATTTAAAAATGACTCCATTGGATAACCATACCCAAGCATTCCACATGGCGCTAATATTTTAACTGTTTCTTTCAAGATATCATCCCCTATTGCTATTATAGTGTATCCTCTATTATCATTTTTTCCCTGCATTTTTTACATTAATCAGATTCAATATTATCAGTCGTCTCTTTAACTGTATTTATAGTTTCTTTAACTGCGTTAAGATGGTATATTACAGCCTTTTTTGCTTTTTCTATATTTCTTTCTTTAATAGCTTTCACAATTTCCATATGTTCTTTTATTATTTCTATTCTTCGTTGCTTATTGTTTTTTAAGCTGATCTCTGCTAACTCATGAATAAGATTATAATAAATATCAATAAAATTTATAATCAATATATTTTGAGATAACTCAGCCAACTTTAAATGAAAATCGTGATCTACTACTATACTTTTTTCTTCAGTCAATTCGGTTTCCATTAGCATTTTTTCTAAAGCCATAATATCATCATCTGTAGCTCTTTCTATAACCAATTCCACTACTTTTTGTTCCAAAGATTCTCTCATCTCTAATAAATCCCTATAAGTAGCTTTTTTAAACATGGAAAGAACAGATTCATCCCTCGAATACTTATTAGGTAACTTACGTATATAGGTACCATCCTTTGGTTTTCTACTAATATAACCTTGAGATTGTAATATGGTTAACGCTTCCCTCAATATTCCCCTACTTACTCCTAACTGCTCAGCAAATTCTACTTCTGGTGGGAGTTTATCACCTGGTTTTAATGCACCAGTCTCGAGCATATGTATAATTTCTTTAACAACTTTATCCGATAATTTTTCAACTTGTAAAGTTTTAAATTCCATAACACAATTCCTCACCATATCAAGAATTTTTTAGTATACTTGTTTATTTGTTTAACCATTTAACAGTTTAATTATAATTTATCATTTATTTTATAATAAAACAAACCCAAAATACTGCTTAAAATAATTATTTAAGAAAAAATAAAATGCAATATTTTAATCTTTTTTACGTTTTTTCATTATTTCTTTTGTTATTACCTCTTTTCTTATTATCGAGTCTTTGCATGTAAAAAATAGGTAATCAAATTACATATTATTACCAAAAGAACTTTTAAATTTTTTATTGAATATATCCCCTACACAAAGCTGCAAGGGTGATTATAAATGAAGGATGTTAAAATATATCTGGTATATAATAAAATCCCAAAAGAGGCTAATAATTATGAATAAAAATACCTTTACATAATAACTAATGAGAGTTAGACATAATATATATTATATATGCCAAAGCAACAAAAATCGCTCTAAAAGCAAATACGAGCGCTTCAGGAGTATTTATGTAGCAAGTCCCATCCCGGCGACGTAAAGCAACTGCCGCTCAAGTGCAACCTCAATTATTCTCGTGCTGACGGCTGAATGCACTTTATAAGATGAGCAATTTTGTTAACGATGTACCTATATCGTTCAGCACGCCTTTGGCTTCGGGTATGGGCATGTGATACCTCTGAGAAAGATACCTTAAAGAAGCTGCTAGTTCACCGTCAGGCCCTCCATACTGAGTAATTATATATTTTGCCATTCTAGGGTTAGGATTCTTTATCCTCACAGGATACTCCAATTTCTTCTCATATATCCACATATCTTATCATCCCTCCATATAGTACTCTTCTTCCCATGGCCATGGCTCGTTGATCCATGCCCAGGGATATGGGCTAATAGAATAACCAAAGTTGGTCAAAGGCCCATAGCGCGTTTCATACTCATTTTTTAGTGCCTGCAGCTGACGGGTATAATAATTGTACTCATTTAAAGCTCTGCGATCATTGGGGTGAGTGTCAAGATACAAGTTTAAATCCACTGTCATAAATTCTATAGCCTTTATTTGTTCTAAAAGCTTTTGCCTCTCATTGTCGTGATAGCCATAGTTCATAGGCCACGACCCCCTTCGCAATCGTTTTTATCATATGGCCTTATAAGTTCCGGGAACATGGTCCCCGCGTGCAGTGCTTCCATAGGCGATAAGCTGGTGATATAGCGTTGATAGGGTATATACGCCTCCGCCAACTCCACCCTTTTCCACATCGGATAGCCATACATATAGGGTGCTCGTGGCAGATAATGCTCCGGATATCGATAATCCATATACAGTACCCCTCCTATTTGTATATTTATCTATATATCCTTCTTTATTTGCCATTATATTCCCGGTTTCATGCAATGTTACTTTGCTTAAACTAAAAATCTTAAATCATTTTTCTGGAAAAATATGTTTCAATTTCAAAAACTTAATTTCCAAATATTTGCTCGAAACAACATTCCAACCCTTTAATTCTCGCTTACTATACTTTAATTTGATGTTGTATATTTGGTTTTGAATATTGAAATTAATTTTTTAAAAGTGATATCAAATTTAAATTAAAAAATAAAAAAGATGCCCATCGTATAGGGCACCTGACTTTGTCAGTTAAAGTTGCAAAAACTTTGAAATCAAGCCATTTTTCTTTTTAAAATGCACAAATTGTACCCACACCTATCGTAAGCGTAAAATAATTCCCACTTACTACGAAAATGACTTAACTCCTTCCAAAATCTTAGGAACTCTCACGAAGGTTTACTCATTGACTATAGTATAGAAAATGAACCAATTTTTTACCTTATCATTATAAATACCTCGCCATGTATATCAGAACAATCAACTATACAAAGGGATTCGTTGCATACCCATTCCCTTTTTTCCCCATTTACCATCACAGCATCGGGTTGCCTTTTGGCTACAAAGCCGAATAAGCCTCCTTCATATAACACAGCATGTACTTCTCTTTCAGTATTGTGTTGTACCTTTATTGTAGCCGGGGAAATATATTTGTCTAAAAGCCCAAGTAATGCAAAGTCACCTTTGAAGGGAACTATGAGGTATAAAGCACATCCATTGTCCTGTAGCTCAAAGCCCATCACTTCATCTGCATCCTTTATATAAGCAGTTCTAGTAAAATGATCATACACCGCAAATTGTTGTCCGGTAAGGTCTGGCACATCGGAAGGCTTAATAGTTCCTCGCAACTTTCGTCCATCAGCATGAACATTAAATGCAGCAATTACACCTGCATCGCCAACACGGTTCCATATCTTGAGCACTGTTTCACTGGACTGTGGATCCACCACAAGGCAATCCATGGTGGGCATCCCCGGCCTATTACAACGCAACACGCGGCCATTCGAAAGGATCAGTGGCTTAATAATAGCAGGGTCGGTTTTCCCTACTTGATCACTTATATAAACCGGTCCACCGCTGATGGCACGCAGGACGGCACTGTTTACCGCTACTTTATTGTAAGTCCACCACATATCCCAGTCGCCCCATATTAAATTACCATATATAAAACAATTATATGCATTTTGCATAGCGTGCTCTTTAAAGCTGCTTACATCTTGAGGAAGAAAGTCATCACTGCTTCTCGAGACAGCCGTTATCCGGCGATTCCACATGTTTTCGGCAGCCATACCCATACAGTTAATGGCCCAACCATTAAAATTTAACGCCACAGAAGCCTCAAGCGCGCCATGCATGCCACAAGCAGCAGTACCTATAGCCATATTATTTTTAACAAACAGCACCAAGGCGCTTTGATTATCTACCTTTACAAAGTCCACACCCTGTTTTTTAAGGTAGGTATGCCAAGCATTCCAGAATGGGAAACCTCTCTCAGCATCGGGATATGGCAGCAATCTTCCACCCTTAGTCTTCATAATATTATCTTTGTATTCCTTTGCTATGTCGCTATCGGGATGGATGCCATCCCAATAGCCAGTAAAGGTATGCCATACACCCACCCAGGATATGCCATATTGCCCTTTAAGGTTTTTTACGAGATTACCCAGCCCATTTGGGAATTTCCCTCTATCTGCTTGAAATGACCATAGCTTGCGTTCCCTGGTCTCAGACCAACCATCATCTACAATCATCCATTTTACGGGTATGCCCTTTTCCTTAAATTCATCTGCCTTATCAATTATTCCTTTCTCGTTTACGTCATGATAAAAGGCATCCCAGCTACACCAACCAAGGTATTCAAATATTTCGGGATAATGGCGTTCCTCTATATTTCTACCAGGCATCTTTCTGGATTTTATAGCCAAATCTATTACTTTTTTAACCAGCCTATAAGGCTGGCTATCGCCCCCAAAAACAAAAACTAAAGTATTACAACTAATATATCCAACATCGTAGGCTGAAATCACTATATCCATCCCTTGCCCTACACCCATAAGCTCAGCCTTGAAAACATCATCACATACCGGCAATAGATGGTAAAACCTCTTAGCGTCGCTCCAAAACAGCGATTGGGTACGGGGAGGCAAAGAACCTATATCAGTATTAAACCACGGTCTAGTCCACCAATTTTTATGTAGATAATTTGCCATCAACCCCTTTATGTTACGTATATCAGCTATTCGCAGCTTGACACCCGCCACCGGAGTTAGCAATCCCTTTTTACATAGGACATTGACATAACAAACTACTAGTCCATCGCATACTTGAAATTTTAATGATAACGATACATCATCATGCAAATACTCAATCACATAACCTTCACTAGTGCTTTTCTGTATTGGCGTAAATAACCTATACTCCCCCTCATCCGTGCTGACAATAGGCTCCATGCCGCTTATCACCAGCTCATTATCCCATAGTAAATTTAGATACCCATTTACTAATTTTAGCTCTATTATTTGCTGCATGGTAAAGCTCCTTTCGTCATTCTACTCCTCACCCAATAAGCCTTACATTAAAGCCGCTAACATTGAAATTTTTGTCGATTGTATAGCCATTTCTTGTTTGAATTGTTATCCTCTTCTCTTCACCGGGCATCAATATAAAATAATTTGAAGAGAAGCTCATAAATTCATTAGGTTTCTGTCCGTATAAGAACACGCCCACAGCCACCACACAAGACACATTCTTAACAGTCCATAGACCTCCATGAATATCTACTTCCTTAATGACTACATCTGCCGGAGGCAAACTCCTCAGCGGTCCAAACGGATTTTGGCTGTCTACTGTGAATATATATGTATTTTCATCAATCAGACTACCCTCTTGGCCTTTCAATATCACCCTGACAAAAAAGACATTTTGAGGACAATTTTCAATATACCAACTAAGCCTCCCTACAAATGTAACTGGCCCATATATCCCTTTTTCCCACTTGCTTTGACACCTTATATGACCATATACATCCAATACTTGAGCACATATCTCATACACATTAGGCTCCTCATAGTCATACGTTACATACACATCCCCCTCGAAACCCTCACCGCTTACATAGCACACATTATCATACCGAAGCGATACATGAACCTTAGAATAAGCACTTCTTACCCAGTAATATGCAGGTTTTGGGGTACCATCGTATTCAAGTAAAGAGGTATTAGCAAAATTGGGAAAGGACTCATTCCCCATCCATACAATAAAGCCTGAGCTTTGTGGTTCCCTTCTCCTGGTAGCCTCAACAGCATACCTCAATGCCTCTGCCTGAACAAAACGACTGGCCTCAACATAAAGAGGCAGCTCCTCTTTTGACCATTCTCCAAAGAGTTCAGTAAGCTCTTTAAGTTGTAGCCACCACGCCCCTCGATGCATCCATAGCAGATTCGTCTCGTCGGGAGGCCACAATTGATATTCTCCTCTGTATTTATCCAAGGTATCCAATCTTGAAATACCAGCACAGCCTGTTTCAGACCTGAAAAGCGAATCATCTCCATTGAAGAACCGGTAATGACGCGGCTCCCCCAAATAATTCCATGGTCCGTGCACATCGTGGTGTACTCCTTTACCGAAGTTCTCCTCATCAGCCATAAACTTAGGTCCTGACGCACTGGAAGGTAAGAAATATTTTCCTGGATCTAGTTGTTCTACCAATTCTTTCAGCATCTTTATATTAATATGGTTAAAATCCACTGGCTTGGCATTCTCCCACATCAGCTCATTACCACCACACCATATTATATGGCTGGCATGATGCCTTCTGCGCTTTATGAAGACCGTCGCTACCTTCTTTAACTCTTCTAAAAACTCAGGGTTATCAGGTGGCGTATTGTTAAGCCCGCTGGATGATTGCGGAAATTCCTGCCATATCATTATTCCCATTTCATCACAAACGTCGTAAAAGTCTTCCTTTTCAAGGATCGCTCCACCCCATACCCTTAATACATTGCAATTCATATCTTTAAATCGTTTTATATAGTTTACATAGTCCTGCTTTCGAACACCACCATAAAAAGGAGAAATAGGTACCCAGTTTACGCCTCGCAAAAATATACGCTTGCCATTCAACACCAGCGTATAAGGTAGAGAGTCATCGCTTGAGTTTACATTTTTCAGAAATTCAACCCTCCTAAAACCTACCCGTTTTGCTGCATTATCACATTTCACATTTTCTTTATTGTAAATTGCCACTTCAACATTGTATAAGGGCTGTTCCCCAAAACTGTTAGGCCACCAAAGTTTTATGTTATCCACAAATACCTCGTGAGTTATTCTCTGACCCTTTGCAGCTATTAGATTCTCATTAAATTCTCCTCGACATATTTCTTTCCCATCCAATAGTACTCTATACACAAATATATATTCACCTGAGATATCAGCATCAAGTTCTACATGCATATCTATTTTTCCTGATCTGTACGTCTCATCAACGCTGGTCCTCGGGAAGAAATCGACTATTCTAACATAGTTATATATCTTTATATAAACATCATCCCAAATTCCCACAGGAACTATACGCGGGCACCAATCCCATTGATAATTGAACCTAGACTTTAATATCTTTATTTGATTAGAATACCCTACCTGACCATCCACTTCGGGAGTGCTGCAAAACACAACCCTTAAAAAATTTGTGCCCTCCGTTTTTAAAATGCCAGTTATATCGAATTCATGTGGTATAAACATTCTACAGAATTTACCCAGCAATTTCCCATTAAGATACACTTCGCCATGGTAATCCAATCCTTCAAAACACAAAATGTATTTTTCTCCACGCTTATCTTCAGGCAGTACAAACTCAGTGTCTAGGAACCATTCCCTGTTGTTTACCCATTCACCAAGATTGCTGTTTAATCCGTAATTTGGATCCTTAAGAATACCTGCCTTAATCAAATCCAGCTGTACTGCACCCGGCACCTCTGCCTGTATAGTAGGTATGACGCCTTTTACTTTTATGCCGGTCTCCATAGATCGTATAAGCCGCCAATGATTCTTCCAAAAGCCAGTAAGTTTCCATCTATCACCATTTAAAATTACTTTTTCCCCCATCCTGACCTTTCACTCCATTTTACATAATCCTGTTAATTTTATGCTTATAAACAAGCCTCCGAAGCATCCTCTGTCACTTCGCAAACTATCACTTCAATACCCAAGTCCTTTATAGCCTTTAACAACTCCCTATCCACAAGACTGCTGGTGACAACAGCATCTATTTCCTTAAAATCTGCAAACGTAATCAAACCCTGTCTTTCAAATTTGCTGTGATCTGCTACTATCACCCTCTTTTGTGCAGCAAACATCATGGTTCGCTTAATTTCTGCTTCATATATATCGGAACTGGTAAATCCCTTATTTAATGATATCCCTGACACTCCCAAAAAAACTATATCGGCGTTATAGCTACGAAATGCCTTTTCGGCCTGAGGACCTACCAAGCTCATAGATTTCTTTATAAGCTTGCCACCTACCACTATAACTTCTACTTTATCATCTTTGCTGAGTTCCTGTGCTATGTCTATACTATTAGTTACTACTGTAATCCCCTCACAGCTGCTAATATACTTGCTAATTGACCATGTGGTGGAACCAGCATCCAGGATCACTGTACTACCATCAAATATCATCTCTGCAGCTCGTCGCCCGATAATATCCTTTTCTTGATAAAACTGAACTTTACGTTGTTGTACTGGGGGTATAAACAACATGGCACTTTGGAGTTCTTCGGCCAATATAGCTCCCCCATAAGTTTTTTTCACTAACCCTTCTTTTTCAAGCTTACTTAAATCACGTCGAATGGTCTCTTCCGATACGTTAAACCATCGTACTAGGTCGGCCACCCTGACGCTTTTCTCTTTAAGTACGATTTCTTTTATTTTATTTCTTCTCTCATCAACCAACACGTTTGCCATCACCTCGTTTTAAGGTATTCAACCGCCTCTAAAAAAAAGTCATCATTGCCAAAGCTACCCGATTTCAGTACAAGCAACATTGGATTAGCCGATAACGATACGCACGACGGTAATCCAGGCTGTATTTCATCTGCCACCATCATTCCCTTAATACCTAACCGATTACAAACTGCTGCAGAAGTATCTCCCCCCGCTATTAGAAGTCTATTCTGTCCCGTAATTTGTACTACTCCTTCTACCACTTCCGCAATGGCTTCGGACACTTTTCGTGCAATCTCTACTGTAGATAATCCGTATTCAATGCCTTTTATCTTTGTAGCTGCTACTTTATCAGGAGAACTAGCTGAATATACCACTGCGTCTTGTCGCTTCATAATCTTTTCAGATACAGCCGATATCAAAAACTCAATCTCGCTATCTCTTTCATGTGGATCAAATAATTTCAAAGTATTAAGCTCAAACAAAGCTGCACCTCTTTGACAAAAACGCTCAACCTGTCTAGCTGTTTGTGGCATAAGGCTGCCCGCAGCACACAATATGCCAACCCCTTCTTTCAAAGGAATCTCAATATTTAGTGCTTTCTGTTTCGCCAAGCCCATAAAATTCGGCAATTCTTCAGCTAACGCAGAGCTTCCACAAAACACCTTTTCCCCAACTGTTGCTTCAGCTATGGTTTTCAAATCATTTTGATCTAAAACATCGAATACGAGATAATTATAATTCTTCTTTAATCCAACCACAACCTCTTTTAAACAATCAACACCTTTTTTTACCTGTCTAAAATCAACCAAACCAACAGCACGCCTTGTCTGTCGTTGCAATATTTCCACAAGGTTTGACTTTAACATGGGGTGCACTGGATCATTCTTAAACTCGGACTCTTCCAATAGTTTACCGTGAACGTAATGTAAACCATCCTTGGTGATTCTACCATTTTTAGGAAATCCTGCTACTACTACACCAAACTCATGGCCCAATGCATCCAGCATAGCATCAAACTCTGCTCCTATGTTGCCACGAAAAACCGAGCACGTCTTTTTGTAATAATGGGAACAACCCAATGCTTTTAATATTTCAGTCGCTCCATAGACTTTTTTATAAGCAACATCAGAGCTGTCAAATCTTGATTCAGTATTGAGTATGAGCACATCGGGTAACTGATTGCTGTCGTAATAACTTACATCAAATACATCATAAGAATATACATGTACCAAATAGCCGTTTTTAGCAAACATAATTCCTATATCATTGGAACCAGTAATGTCATCAGCCACTACTCCTATCATAGTAACCGCCACCCTTATATTATTACAAAATCAAAAGCATGATTTTGGCTGCCTAAAAACTCCGCAATCTTGCATTCTACTACCCTTTCCACAGCTTCAGCGCCCTTTTGTAACTCATTAACCTCTAATTCCCTTATCTTTTCATCAGTAAGAGGAGCTGTATATCCCAATGCAGCAAGCAATGCCGCTTCTAGGTCAGTAGCAAAGTTGATCTTAGATACACCACCTTGGGATATGGCCTTTCTGATCATTTCAGAAGGTATCCCTGATGCACCATGTAACACCAATGGCACAGATACTGCAACCTTAATCTCAAAGAGTCTCTGATAGTCAATTTTGGGCTTTCTATCGACATACGGACCATGAGCTGTACCTACAGCAACAGCAAGGGCATCCACTCCGGTTTCTTCGACAAATATAGCTGCTTCCTGCGGGTCTGTGTATAACTGTTCGTCAAAGTTGGTCTCAACAAAATCTGTCGTCCCGATTCTCCCAAGCTCAGCTTCTACCGAGACCCCTCTTTCATGAGCATATTCTACTACCTTCTTGGTTATAGCTATGTTATCGGCTAAGGACTTGTCTGAAGCGTCTATCATCACAGAAGTAAAATTAGCTTCTATAGCCTGCTTTATAACATCAAAGTCTTTGGTGTGGTCAAGATGAAGAGTAACTGGTACCCTAACATTTTCTTCTAATATCACAGTATAAAATTCTTGTGCAAATTTATATATGTCTACATTATATTTCTTCAATTCCTTCTGAGATATCTGTACTATCAAAGGAGAAGCTAATTTCTGGCCTGCCCTTAATATAGGACGAATCATGGCCGTATATCTGGGTGAAAACGCACCAACAGCATAACCTTTTTCTCGTGTGTAGCGCAGTATTTCCGACAGTGTCAGGACATTGCCACATATCGTTGCTGGATTCAACTTCTTTTCACCTCATTTCGCATTTTAAGTATACTTCCACGGTTATCACATAAAAAACATAAACGACGTGGCTGCCACCTTATCCTACCTAATATACATTGACTGAGAATCCGGGCAACCACGTTTTTCACTCTATATCTTCAAGCTTAACCTTTCGTACCAGCAGTCAAATTCATGCCCTCTATGAAATAACGCTGGAATGCGAAAAACAGTATCAACACAGGCAACAATACCAAGGTGGATGCAGCCATAAGATAATGCCATTGTGTCTGTACCAATCCTCGGAAATTTTGAAGGCCTATCTGTAAAGTGTACTTCATTTCATCATTTATATAAAGCAATGGTCCTAACAGGTCATTCCATGCACCGTTGAAGGAGAATATGGCTACAGTCGCCAATACTGGTTTTACTAAAGGCAACATCAGTTTAAACCATATATAAAAGTGATTGGCACCGTCTATCATGGCTGCTTCTACCAGCTCATTAGGTATAGTCATATAAAACTGGCGAAACATAAATATAAAGAACGTGCTACCAAAAAAGCTCGGCACAGTAAGAGGCAGATAAGTATTTACCCAACCTAACTTTGAAAACAGAACATAAGTCGGTATCAATGTGACAAATCCGGGTATTATCATGGTAGAAAGAACAACATTCATAAGGGTTTCTCTGCCCCTAAAGCGTATTTTAGCAAAGCCATAACCAACAAACGAATTAGAAAGCACGCTTCCCACTACACTAAAAAAGCAAATGATCAGCGTATTAAAAGTATATCTAGTAAAGGGCGCTGCATTCCACGCCTCCACGTAGTTTCTCCAGTAAACCTTATGAGGATAAAAAGTGGGGGGATATTGCATGATCTCCTCCATGGATTTAAGAGAAGTGGAGATCATCCACCATAGAGGCATAATTAAGATTATGCTGCCTGAAAACAGTATTATGCTGACTATCACCTTGGCTCTAAGCTGTTGAGCACGGCGACTGGCATAATACCTTTTGCTCATCTGCCATCGCCTCCTTCATAATAGACCCAGTGCTTGGAAAACTTCATGTTCAATGCTGTAAGAATCATAACGATAATAAACAGTATCCACGCCATTCCCATAGCATATCCCATATCAAATACCTCAAAGGCCTTGTTCCACATGTGAAGGTTGTAAAATAGCAATGAATGCATTGGTCCACCGTCACCGTTTTGCGACATAACGTATCCTTCCTGAAAGATTTGGAAACCACCTATAAGGCTGGTTACCACATCAAAGAAAATTACAGGCGTAATCATAGGCAAAGTAATAAAACGGAATCTGTGCCATGCATTGGCACCGTCAAGCTCTGCAGACTCATACAGTTGCGTTGGGATGCTCTGCAGATTGGCAAGATAAAGCAACATTCCGCCTCCTACGCTCCACATCTTCATAAATATAATTGCCGGCTTTGTCCACGCAGGATCAAACAACCATGCAGGACCTTCTATCCCTATCAACCGTAAAGCCGTATTTACTAACCCACTTTGAGGATTTAAAAGCTGCATCCAGAGCATATACACGGCTACACCTGACAGCACCGATGGCATATAGTAAATGGTTCTATAAACTCTAGTACACGGTACCTTTTGATTAAGCAAAACGGAAAGTACTATAGCTCCAACTGTAGTAAGAGGTACCATAAATACAACATAATATGCTGTATTATAAAGCGACTTCCAAAACAATGGGTCCCGCGTAAACATCCTAATATAATTATCAAAACCTACAAATTCCATGCGTGAAGTAATATTATAATTCGTAAAACTACCATATAAAGAAAACAATAAAGGACCCAATACAAATGAAATAAAACCTATGATCCAAGGCAAAATAAAAACATACCCCATTATTTCTTCTTTTTGCCTTATACTCAAGTGCCTACCTTTCAAAGCCTCCCCTCCCCCTCTTTTTCTCAAAAAGTGGAGCAGCACAAAGCTGCTCCACTTTTGAACCAATTATTTCTTGTTGCTCTTTATCAAGTCTTCAACGTCTTTTTGTGCTTTTGCGAGAGCGTCTTGAGGACTTACCTTACCCAACATAGCCGCATCAAATTGCGGTTGTACTAGGTTGCCCATATAATCCGGTGCAAACAGTGGTACAGGTGTAATCAGCGTTTGTTTCATGTTTTCAACTGCAACTTTGTAAACAGGTATTTCTTGTAACTCAGGAGTATTTGCAGCTTCCTTGTTCGCAACCATGTCAAGGCACCACTTAGCCCAGTAACTCTGTGCATCCACATCTGTCAGGTATTTCATAAACTCGTATGCCTCATCAGGATGTTTTGCACCGTATGGTATCTCAACCACAAAGCCGCCACCCCAGCTCCAGTGCCCAGATCCTTCTTGCATTGCAGGCAGCTCAGTCACTCCATACTTCACATTTTTACCATAATCTCTAAGCTGAGTATAGAAATTCATATTCTGGATTATCATGGATACCTTTCCTGATATAAACGGATCAGCTTGCTGGCTACCAAACTGTGCCTGGAATTCATTAACATTTTTCTCGCCCAGGCGATTCTTCCAACTGACTAACCACTCTAAAGCCTTCACCTTTTCGGGAGTATTAATATAGACATTACCTTCTTTGTCTACGAAATTTTTACCATCGCTGTTCAGCAACCAAAGGTCTACCCCCGCTCCCCACAATGGATAGAATCCAATTCTTTTATATTTACCATTTTCAATCACATCCAGCTTCTTAGCATATTCCTCTAATTCTGCCCATGTTTTTGGGGGTTTCTCTGGGTCAAGACCTACCTGTGCAAAATGATCTTTATTCCAGAAAAGCAGCCTGGTATCGGTATTAAACGGAAGTGCATAAGGCTCACCATTGAACAACGTTGCCTCCCACAACTGCGGGAAGAAACGATCCTTAATATTTTCTTTTTCTTTCGCTAGGTACGGAGCTAAATTTGTATTTTGCTTTTGATTTGCCCTATGTGCAACAGTATTAATATCATTTATTATTACATCTGGCGGGTTACCTGCTGCAATGGCAGCTAAATTCTTGGTCCAAATATCTCCCCATGGAACAAACGTGTACTTCACTTGAATCCTGTCTTGCGATCCATTAAAATCACTTATAATCTTTTCAATGATAGGACGACGAGTCACCGAACCCCAGAAAGACCAAAATTCAATTGTGACTTTTTCCTTTGGAGTCTCCGTCTTAGGTTGTTCTTCTTTAGCTTGTTCTCCCGTGCTTTGTTCCTTCTCCTGTTGCTGTGTTGGCTGCTGCGTCTTTGAACCTGTGCATGAAGTCAGTATCAAACCCAAACATAACAACAATACCATTAATAGTCCTATAGCCTTATTTTTGAACATAATACTTTAATCCCTCCCTAAAATTTTTATTATCCCACATGTTTTGAGGTATGTATATGTGGGATTTATGTGGTTCTGTTTTTATATTATTGGATTTTGTAGCAAAATTCAAGTATAACAAAAGCACAATATGACCGATTTTGGTCATAAATCAGTAATTTACATTACATTCTTGTGTTATTTTGCATTATTTTGTGGTATTATAAATTAAACATCTAAAACCACATTCAATAATGTGGTTTTATGTGGTTTTATGTTGTTTTATATGTTATTTTAACTCATTATAAAGGGACATCCAATACAATCCCACTTAAATTTTCGATATGCCCCCTGAAAAATTCCGTAAAATTTCTTATTTGAGTAACCTTTCAAGAAATTCCACAATATCCCTGGCTTTTGGGGGACAGCCTGGCAAACTGATACTACATCCTCGAGCGCACAACCCTATGCCAATCCCCTCTATCTTCTGCCCTTTAAACCCTTGGCCAATATACACCTTAGCCTTCAAAGCATTCAACTTTCCTCTTTCCCTCAATCTTTCCAGTGCGTGGATAAGGCTTCCATAACAAGCGGAACAGGCGTCCTTCTCCACCACATATTTAGCCAATGCCATAACTTGCCTTGATGCCTCAAACTTCTTGCCGCTGTTGGTTCCCTGATTCAGCTCTATAACTTCAGCTTTTGTCACATCAGCGCAGCCCACACCCAGCCTTTCAGCTAAGGAAATATAAGGTATATCATCCTTTTCATATCCTATAAGCTGGGCGGCATATGCATCCACCAACACAGGGTCTTTACCTGCTATAATCCGGTTCATTTGAACCGGCGTACCCCCTTCTTCAAAAGTCAAATCCCCTATTATGGCATCCACAATGGTCAAGTGCGTTTTCAGGACAGTACTCAAGTAGGCAATGGGTTTGTGTAACCCCAGTGAATGAAAGCGCCTCTTTTCGCTATCTGGTATGCATCCTTTCAAATTTTTCAATGCACACGTCAACTTGGTTTGACAGTGAGCTTTGAGCACTGGTATATTAATCAAATAATCCACTTTAAGCGGTTTGCTGCATATCCTCAATGTTAAATCATCCACCCTGACTTCGCTGTAAGCGTCATCCTTGAGGTCTATAAGCGGAACATCAAACTTACGAGAAATTTCTTCGTAACCACATACTTTAAAAGCCCGCTTTGTACTGTCTCCTACCCAGGAGCTTTCCATTATTAGCAGATTGTTAAAGCCATGCACCTTCAGATACTCCACCACTGCCCCAACCAGCTCAGGATCAGTGGTAGCACCTGATGAGGATTCCTTAGCCACCACAAGGTTGGGTTTTATACCTATCACAAAATCCTTCTTTAGGTCATCCAGCAATCCTGCCGCATCCAATAATGGTGGAATCATCTTTTGTGGTTCATTACCATATATGACCATAATCTGATTAGAGTTCAACTACTATCCCTCCTTTAAACTTTTATCAAAGCTCGATAGACTTTTATACTCCTACCCCCTTGATTATAATCATGACAAATATTCTTATTCGCATCCAGTTTCTTCAAGCTTATCTTTTTTCCGTTGAAAATAATCCACCTCAAAAAGCTTCCTGAACTTTGCTGGAGACATACCGGTTTCTCTTTTGAAAAGATATGTAAAGTATTGCTGACTGCTTATCCCTATATTTTGTGCCACTTCATTCATGGATAGGTTTGTCTTTATAAGCAAATCCTTTGCACGCTTAATCCTTAACCGCGTAAGGTATTCAATCGGCGTTACCCCTGTATATTCTCTAAATATCCTGTGAAAATAGCTCCTGTTGAGCCCTATATGCTTCGCGATGTCCTCTACCTTTATATCCTTGTGATATGACCTATGGATAAATTTAATAGCACTCCTCACATAAGCCATCTGCGGATCTGCGCTGCCTAGCCGCTGTTCTTCTACTATCCTTATAATCTGCAACATAAGCTGCCAAAAAAGCAGATTCGTAGAAATCTGCGCTGCACCACGATTCCCATCCAGTTCGACTATCATTCTTTTAAGCAACCAATAAATTTCCTCAGTATCTTTTAAAATATAATAAGAGGTATCTTCAAAAAGACAGATGGGTGGATCGGATATTTTTCGACAAAAGGCACCAAACGAAAAAAATTCCCCCTTGTTTGGCACAAACACAAACTCGATGTTGAGGATTTTGCAGGGATGACCATCCTCAACCAAAAGGCGATGGGGTACATCGCCGTTTATAAACACAAACTCTCCCTTTTGCATAAACAGGCGCTGTTCTTCCACTTCAACATTGCATTCACCCTGCTCGACATACATTATTTCGACCTGTTTATGCCTATGCGGAGCCATAGTATACTGATTGTTAAAACTGCGATAATAATATCCCATGATGCATGGCACAAGGTCCTCAGTAAATAATTCAGGGGAGCGCATATCATATATCTCCATAACATGCTCACCACGTCATTCCCAGCGATATCTGTGAACTATTGGATTTCTGCTAGATTTTTCTATGGGACTGAAGACACGGATGACCATTGGCGCTTGTCGGCGTTTATATTCGCTACGCTCTATCATATTCAAAATACTACATCATACCCTCTATCCACCATTTCATCAATCGACAATCCTTCATCTATATACATGCTAAGCACCGCATCAAGTATGTCATATGGGGGTAAAGAATCCTGGTCCTTTTGATTGGGGCGCAGTTCGGCCGGCGGCGGCTTAATCAAAGTATTATGGGAAATGATTTCCCTGTCACGATTCACATATTGGCATATCTCATAGACTACAGTTTTAGGAATATCTGCAATGGGTGCAAGACCACCACACATGTCCCCATATATCGTGGCATAGCCTACCGATGCCTCAGACCTGTTGCTGCGAGAAACACCACCAAATCACACCTTAAATCCCTAGCCTTTTGTATGAATTCTATGGCCTTCAAAGCATTTCCCTTTAAATCGCCCACAACAGAATTAAGTTGAACTAAAGCTATCCTCATGCTCTACACCTCTCGTCAAGCCCGAAAAGTTTAACCACTATATCTTTCATTTGGTCCGGGCTGCATGATATTGTATGTTTAATATCCTTCTCCCTCAACCTAGATAAGGCTGGAGGAACATTAATTTTTGATATACGGCTTAAAAGGTCCAGCAACCCAAATTCGTCACTATGGTCTTTCACACCCCGCCCCACTATAGCCTTTAAGACATCACGCGGAAACTTAAAGGGGCTAGCCGTCGATGCCAATATTGCCTTGTGATTATCGCCCGTCTGCTTCTTGTATTCATCATAAACCCATTTACCTACCGCTGTATGGGGGTCCAAAACATAGCCATACTCCTGATACGCCTGGCGTATGGCCTCAAGGGTCTGAGCATCATCGGCATATCCTCCCCAGAAAATTTCCTGGAGCCTGTGCAAACTTTCATCATCGATCCTGTATTGGCCCTCATTCTGCAAACTGACCATCCACGTTTTTACTCTTTGATGATCGCCCCCGGAAAGCTCAAACAGCAGCCTTTCTAAGTTGCTGGATATCAAAATATCCATAGAAGGGGATATGGTTTTATAAAACTCTCTCCTGCGATCGTATATGCCTGTATTAATAAAATCAGTAAGGACCTTATTTCTATTGGAAGCGCAAATCAGGCGGTGTATAGGGACCCCCATCCTTTTGGCGTAATAGGCTGCCAGAATATTGCCAAAGTTGCCGGTGGGCACAACCACATCAATGAGCTGACCTTCTGATACCTCTCCATCCTTGAACAATTCAAGCCATGCAGACACATAATAAACAATCTGTGGAACCAATCTTCCCCAGTTTATTGAGTTGGCAGACGAGAAGCGATACCCTCTTTGCCTCATCCTCTGTTCCAACTGTTTATCGGCAAATATGGCCTTAACGCCAGACTGTGCGCTGTCAAAATTTCCCTCTACAGCCACTACATGGACGTTACTACCTTCCTGGGTTATCATCTGGAGCTGCTGCATGGAGCTTACGCCTTCCTTGGGGTAAAACACCACAACATGTGTGCCAGCAACATCTTTAAATCCTTCCAGCGCTGCCTTCCCGGTATCACCCGATGTGGCTACAAGAATCACAATATCGTCCTTCTCACCGGTCCGCCTTGCGGCCGTAACCATTAAATGGGGAAGAAGCTGAAGAGCCATATCTTTAAATGCACAAGTTGGCCCATGCCACAGCTCCAAAATATAAAGCTGATCGTTAAGCCTTTTAACCGGAGTAATATCAGCCACATCGAACTTCTCCAGGTTATAAGCCGAATACACACACCTTGACAAATCCTCTTGAGAATAATCGTCCAAAAACAACGAAAGAATCTTCACAGCCCTTTCACGGTAATCCCGTTGTACCAATATTCTGAAATCATCCATGGATAAACTCGGGATTTCATCTGGTATAAACAATCCTCCATCGCTAGCAATTCCCTGTTTGATAACCTCCATAGAAGAGAAACTCCTACTTCCTCCACGAGTGCTTTTGTACAGCATATTCATCTCCTACCATTCAGTGTAATATAAGGATTTTTGATTCATTATACCCCCTTACAAACTCCTCGTCAAATAAAAAAACTTTTCCCTTATCCTTCCTTGTGGGAAAAGCTCAATATATGTTTATCAATCTCATTTGTAATGCCGGCAAAAATCTTTTATCCTCATCAATACGGGAGGCATCCTCAAAAAGAAAGCCAAGGGCTTTCCCTCGGCTAAAATACCTTGTTTTCCTCTTTAAGCCCTTATCATGCTATGCATTCTTCTTCCAGCATATATTCTTTCAGGAAAGCAGGTACGCTTTCGGGAGTGCCGCTCATGGTGACTACAAACTGTATATTGAATTTGTCCGAAAGCTTCTTTACATCCCTCACAAACTCCTGAATGCTCTCCACATCTCCCCCTAAATCCTCGATTACCCCGTCGACATAAACATGCTCGATATCGTAATCCCCCGCTATGACACCGCACAAAAAACCGTACAGCATGTTTAAGTCCTTCAACCCAAATTCCTTCACATTAATGAACCGGATCCGATACTTCAGTCCCGTTATCTTCCGATAGTCTCCGTCGATGAACACCACATTGCCCTTGGTCTCTTCTACGGCCCGATTCGCCATTTCTATCACCTTCTTGGTCTTGCCACTCCCCTTCGGGCCAATGATAAAATGTATCATGTTGACCGCCTCCCGTAATTTTTGTTAGGGTTTGGTTATATTATACCACATTGCCAGCGGGGATACCATAGAAAAGCATTATAAAAAATAAACTTAAAAATTGTGAAAAATTAAGAGCTTTACTAGCTATTTTCATATTTTAACATGCGTTGAACGATTTGTTGGCGGATCCGTTCGATCTTTTCAAAATCCATAGCAGAAATGTAATAGCTTTCCAGTTGGTCGTGGATGACTTTCGCTTGTGCGATATTATTTATAGCTTTATTTAGGAGATCCAAAAACCTTCTACGACTATCCAATAATGCCTTTCTGCCTTCTTCGCCCAGTTTTGCCTCATCAATACAAAGCGAGAGGTCTATACCCTCCTTCAGATTTATGCCCTCTCCTTTAGGGACAGTATTCCGAAAAGGCTCCCATATATTTAGGAGAGCAGCATTAAGTTCAGGTATGATCACCATGTCCAAATGATCAGGTTCTATTGGGCAGTGCGACCTTTCAGTAAAAAATCCCTGCCATTCAGCTATATGTGCAATCCTCATCAACAATTCTTTGGCTCCCGAACCTGGACCGCCATAAATGGGATATACATCCATGCCAGGTTTGAGCAGTGTATCAGCATAATCCTTTATACCAGAAGGAGTAATTGCGCAAGCAAAATAATGCCTTGCTCTACTTTTCTTGCCTAAAGCATCGAATCTTTTAAACACTCTCCCAATAAACAGATCAGCCTGCCGTTGATATTCAGCCCTATTCAAACAACTTTGCACATAGCTCTTCCACTCATCATAAGCCACTTTAGCCTCTTTAAGCTGACTGTATGCAGTATTAAAGAGACCTTTTATTTGATTTGTGTACTCCATTATGTGCCCCTTGTTTGCAATCAACGCCTCATTATCCCAGTACTCACCAAAATAAATAATTTCCTCAACAGCTCCCGGATAGCTAGGGTCTATGACATGAGGAGCCGTTCCATCCATTATGGCCACTTTTAACTGCGGTACCGCCACTGCATCAAGGGAATAGGGATCCGAAGAACAGTAAAAATATTCAAGGTCGTACCCTTTCTCTAGCAGATCCTGACCGATCTTCTTCATGAAAGTAGATTTACCCACTCCTGGCCCGCCTTTTATTATAAATACTCTGTTTGTATTGTACTCCAATATCTCTCCAAAGTAATTTACAAAACCTTCGGGCGTATTCCCACCAGCAAACATACATCTAGTATTTGGTCTTGATTTCACAAATACTCCCTCCACCTCAAACCGAATATTGTTCGCTGGTATTATATGCGAGATATTGAGTGTATATGATAAACCTAACAAGAAAAAGAGCAACGCTCAATCTGAGCGCTGCTCTCTTATCTAGAACCGTCTTCAGATTCTTTACCTTCCTCAGAAGCTTCCTCTTCAGCAGCAGTTACAACTGCTATGGCATCTTCGGGCGGATCGGTAATTTGTATCTCAGGGTGGATATTGAGGTCCTGGATTGTCACAGCGTCACCCTCATTTTTATCGCCCACGTCCACTACAAAATGTTCGGGAATGATAGAAGCTTCACCGGTAACATTTATGCTGTCTATGTTAACCTGAAGTATCAACCCTTTTGACTTCAATTTTTCGCGTCCGATAAACTTAATGGGTATATCACAGGTAATCTTTTGCCCTGCAGCCACAAGCTGTAAGTCCACATGAAGTATCTCCCCGGTAATTGGTTCTTTATCTATATCTTTAACCAGTGCCATCCTCTCTTGATTATCTAATAAAAGCTTAACCCTCGGCCTCTCTCCATATTCCTTTAAAACCTTCAAAAAATCGCGCTTTATAAACTTGACTGATAGGCTCTTGATCTCCCTACCATAAACAACGCCAGGGATAAAACCCTCCCGCCTTGCTTTCTTTCCCTTCTCATTCCTTGGTAAAGCTGTAAGCGTTGCTACTCTCATACTATCCCCTCCTTTTATTTTAACAAACATTAGTGTCTATTAAAATAAAAGAGGTTATTCGTATGAACTAGCAACAACCATTATATATAAACTTCTATCCTTGATTTAAAACAAAAAAATCTAAAGCTGATGATAATCTATCTCAATACTCTCTCAACCTCTTCCATACATCTAAAATCAACCTATATCTCTCAGGCGGCAATCCCTTAAAAGGCACATTGCTGGTACAGAAAATATATCCGCCGCCCGGTTTACCGTGCATAATAGCATATTCCGCACTCTGTATAACTTCCTCATCAGTGCCGGTTTGCATCAAGGCACAATTTACGTTGCCGCATAAACAAACCTTATCTCCTACAAGCTCTTTAACTACTTTAATATCCACCCCCGCCTGGGGATCTAATGAATGAAGTGCATGTGGCCTGCACTCGACCAATTGATCAAGTATAGGCATGATATTCCCATCTGTATGTTTAATGGTGTAAAGCCCAAGTTTACGTGCTTCATCGATGATCTTATAAAGATAAGGCTGGATAAATTCTTCAAACATAGCTGGCGAAAGGAATGGCCCGCTATTATAACAATAATCAGAACACAATATCAAACAGTCTACTCCCGCTTCGGCTAACCGTTTGTTTCTTTTAATAGCCCTTTCAGCCATTTGGGCAGCCCTTTCCTTAACAGCCTCTCGATTATCTGCAATAGCATATGCAAACTCGTACATCTCATTTCCATCGGGTATCGCAAATGTACCATCACCATGGTAATGGATCATATAATCATCGTCCACTAGTTCCCGAAGATATTTGATGAGCAATTTTGTCTCCTCAGGCAAAGGTCCTCCTTCATTCCAAAACTCTGTGGCATCTCCCAGCACAAAACCTGGTATACTGGAGTATTCAAGAGTACTGTATACTTCTACCATATATTCGGCAAGCTCATATATCCTCTTTTCCTTTTCCTTCCACGATAGCTTGGCCAACCCCTCTTTAGTAAGGTCCTCTGTGATGAACTTTCGACCAAACATCTCCTCCTCTAGTTGGAACTCCAGCTCAAAAGTCGGCACCATATCAGGCACTTTCAAAGTTAGGGCAGCCACTGCCCTTTCCTTAGGCGTCATTCACAACACCTCCTCCAAATCACTTTACTCTCCTTTTAACAATACATAATATCCGATATCTCTAAAAATCTCTGGGTTCCAGCCTATGTTGTCAACTCCATAGCATTGCTTATAACTTTCATCCGCCAAGCCATACCGTAAATTAAACATACCTAATCCCTCTTAAAGTGGTTTTTAAACATTGCTTGTATAATATCATAAAAACTGTCGAACGGCACATACTGAATCCCCTGTTCCGCACAATAATCCTTTAGGCGGCCTTTTGCAAACACTAGGTCCGCCTCACGGGCCGCACACCTGTCAGTCGTTCCGTCGCCGATAAAAATTATATGGTAATACCGCTTCTTAAGCTCCCTCAAACGCTTCAACTTACAGTTACCGCAAGGACCCAATCCACTCTCGCATTCGTCCTTGTCATCAAAAAAAACGACTTCTATATGGCATCCGTTAAACTTCAAACGGTTGGCATAAATCCTTATATTAGTCCTGTCGATGCCTTCCTTTTCTAAAAAACTCGAAATTGTGTTGATATAGCCCCCACTTACTATGATAAGCGGAATGCCTTTTTTATTTAACAGTTTACAAAAGTCTTTAAAACCTTCATCCAAGCGGGCATTTTTAAATATGAAGCTTAAAAATTCCTGCTCAGTAAGATGAATTCTCTTAAAATGTTGGAGGGCACCTTCTTTGACGCCCAGCTTGCCCTGGGCAATCAACTCCTCAACCTCATAACTAGGCCGCCCTCCAAATGTAAAATAAATCAAATCATTTGTATCAACGTCAGTAATAGTTCCATCGAAATCAGATACTATTGCCACACTGTTTAGACTGTTTAAGCTTTTATTCACCGCCTTAGCCCTCCAGTGCACAAATTGAGCATCAGAACTTACTTAGCAACAGTAGCCTGCCTTCTTATCTCTTTGAGCCGTTTCATAACATCATTGGCTCCCCTACCAAAATAATCATGCAATATCTTGTACTCAGCATAGAGTCTATCGTACATCCTAACGTTCTCGGGTATGGGTCTGTACACCGTATCCCTCACCTTTGCCATCACCTTTGCTGCCTCTACTATAGAGTCATAGCCACCCCGCTCTTTCCCTGCCGCCACCGCGCCAAACATAGCAGAACCAAGAGCAGGAGCCTGCGGTGAACCCGATATCCTTATCTCCCTATTGGTTACATCGGCATATATCTGCATCATAAATGGATCTTTTTCGGCAATCCCACCAGCGGCATAAAGCTCATAAATGGGGATGCCGTGCTCTTCAAACGTTTCTATAATCATCCTGGTCCCATAGGCAGTGGCCTCTATAAGCGCCCTGTAGATTTCCTCGGGCTTTGTAAGAAGGGTGCATCCCACGATCACTCCCGTAAGGTCCACATCCACCAGCACAGAGCGGTTACCGTTCCACCAGTCAAGGGCCACAAGTCCGCTTTCGCCTACCGCTAGCTTTTGCGCCTTTTCTGCCAGCAATTTATAAACGCTTATGCCCCTTTCTTTGGCTTCCTGGACATATGCCGGCGGAACACAGTTCTTGACAAACCATTCAAAGTGGTCCCCTACGCACGACTGTCCGGCTTCATAGCCCATATAGCCAGGAATGATTCCATCCTCCACAACGCCACAGATACCGGGTACCATCTTTTCTTCCTTGCTGAGCAGCATATGACATGTGGAAGTGCCCATGATCATCAGCATTTTTCCTTCCTCGGTAATGCCAACAGCGGGCACTGCAACATGAGCATCCACATTGCCCACAGCAACAGCCGTACCCGGTTTTAGACCGGTAAGGTGCGCCGCCTTTTCGGTTATCTCCCCGGCTTTCGTGCCTATTGGATATATATCCCTACTGAGCTTCTCATCCACCACATTCTCAAGTCTAGGATCCAGGGCTCTGAAAAATTCTTTAGATGGATATCCTTTTCTCTTATGCCATATAGCCTTATAGCCTGCGGTACAGCTGTTGCGCTTCTCCTGGCCGGTCAGCTGAAGTACTATCCAGTCAGCCGCTTCAATAAACTTAGCAGCCCTCTCGTATATCTCTGGTGCCTCATTAAGTATCTGCCATATCTTGGGAAATAACCATTCGGAGGAGATTTTCCCGCCGTACCTCTGTAAAAATTCTTCTCCTCGTTCGGCGGCAATCTGGTTCAAACGATTGGCTTCATCCTGCGCAGCATGATGCTTCCACAGCTTAACATAGGCATGGGGATGCGACTTGTACTCATCATAAAAGCACAGCGGAGTCCCATCCTTATCAATAGGTAGCATGGTACATGCCGTAAAATCAATTCCTACCCCAATTACGTCTTCGCTGGATACACCTGCTTCTTTCAATACAGCCGGTATGGTTTCAGCCAGCACGTCAAGGTAATCCTGCGGATGCTGAAGCGCCCAATCGGGCTCCAGCTTGGTCTTCCCATCGGGTAAGTACTCATCCATAACACCATGAGGATATTCCTTGACTGCAGTGGCTACCTCCCTTCCTGTATCAACTTCAACAAGTACTGCTCGCCCAGACTGTGTCCCAAAATCCACTCCTATCGTATACTTCTTGCCCACATTAAATCTCCTCCCTTTCGCTTATTTTTTTAGCGCTTCCCCTTATAACCAGTTCAGGCCGCATTTTAATGTTGATCCGCTTTTGTTTACCTTGTATCATATCAAGCAAGGCTGTCGCGGCCTGCTGCCCCAATTCTTCCTGAGGATGCGCCACAGTAGTGAGCTTCACTTCGGAAGCCACGGCAAGCTGCGAATCGTCAAAGCTAACGAGGGAAATATCTTCAGGAACGCTCAAATTCATTCCCCTCAATACATCAATTACCTTAATAGCCACCTGGTCATTATAACACACAATACCGGAACATCCCTGTAGCAGATGCATCAAGGGCTGTAGCATACAGCTTTCAAAATCTATCGCGTCTTCCGTGTCAAACCACAACACCCTTGAAGATACAACCTCAAGTCCGGTTTCTTCAAGAGCCTTTTTAAACCCAGCAAACCTGTAATGACCCTGAATATCGTCTTTCTTAAATATCCCGCCAATTTTGGTATGCCCCAGCTCAATCAGATGCTTGGTAGCTATATAGCCAGCCCAGATATCATCTTCTACAACGTAAGAACAATCAAAATCATTGTAGCAACCATGAATAAACAATATGGGAATATTCTTTTGTCTTAACTCCTGGTATAAATCCAGATTAGGGTTAGGCAGGGCGCTTTTGGTAGGCTCTACTATCAATCCCGCAATAGGATGATTTCTCAAGTTTTCAAGGCATAAACGCTCCATTTGATGCTGATTGTATGTGCAGCTTAGCAACATGTTATATCCTTGAGCTAACAATACGCTGTCAATGCCACGAACAATGGAAGGAAATATATAATCATTGAGATAGGTGGTAATGACCCCTATGGTATGCGTCTTCTCCTCCCTTCCACAGGGGCCATTACCTACAAACGTGCCTTTACCGTGTACCCTATAAACCCATCCTTCATTTACCAGCTCTCCAATGGCCTGCCTTACAGTGTGCCTGCTGATGTTAAACTTTTTGGCCAGCTCATTTTCAGAGAAAATCCTGTCACCAAATTTTAGCTGCTTGTGTTGTATCGTCTCTATTATATACTTTTTTAAGCGCTGATACTTGGGCTTTTCGTTGCCTTCAAACAAAGTTCTACACCTGCTCCACATTTTAATTTATTTAAACGGATTCTCATCCTTGTACAGCATATTAGCCGGTTGGTTGAAGTCCACTTCCTCGATACCCAGCATCTTCATGGCCGCAAACAGTGCCTTGCCTACATGCTTGAAAGCAACGCCAGTGTGATGCGGATACCTCTTGGCGATCAAGACATACCTGTAGAATCTCGCCATCTCCTTTACAGCAAATACCCCTATGCCACCAAATGATTTGGGATCAACGTCTATAACCTCGCCTTCTGCTACATAGCTCCTTAGCTTGCAATCAGCCGTACCTTGCAGCCTAAACAACGTGATATCCCCTGGCTTTATGGTCCCCTCCAGAGTACCTCTGGTTATATCTGGTTCTCTATCCGGTTCCAGAAGCCTGTGCATGATAAGCTGATATTTCATGGCTCCATCTTTCAAATGACACTTGGGCGTATTGCCGCAATGGAACCCCATAAACAGATCGCTTAGCTTGTAATCGCCAAATTTATCCCTGTTGTTCTCATACATGTCTCTGGGAACGGTATTGTTTATATCAAGAAGGGTCGCCGGCATGCCTGTAACACATGTAATGATGTATTCACTCAGTGCCCCATATACATCTACTTCACATGATACCGGAATACCACGAGAGGCCAACCTAGAGTTGACATAGCACGGAACAAAGCCAAACTGTGTCTGGAATGCCGGCCAGCACTTGTTGGCAAATATAGCATACTCCGAGGCGCCAATATGCTTTTCCATCCAGTCCAGCAAGGTCAGCTCATACTGCGCCAGCTTAGGAAGAATGCCAGGGAACTTGTTGCCTTCACCCAGCTCTTGCTCCATATCCCTGATGACCGACGGTATCCGAGGGTCATTTGCGTGCAGGTTAAAGGACTCAAACAAGTCAAGCTCAGAGTTCTCCATGATTTCAATGCCCAGGTCATACAGCGGCTTTATGGGAGCATTGCAAGCCAAGAAATCCTGTGGCCTTGGCCCAAAAGTAAAAATTTTAAGCTTTGACAGACCCAATATCACTCTGGCAATATCCACAAATTCCGAAATCATATCCGCAACTTCATCGGGCGTACCAACGGGGTATTCAGGAATATAAGGATTAAGCTTACGCAACCCCAGATTGTATGAGGCATTGAGCATTCCACAATAGGCATCCCCACGCCCGTCAATCAAATTGTTCTCGGTCTCCTCGGCCGCAGCTACAAACATAGAAGGGCCACCAAACTTCTGAGCCAGCATGGTCTCAGGGCCTTCTGGGCCAAAGTTGCCCAAGTATACCACCAGCGCATTCACATTAGCAGCTTTAAGCTCATCCAAAGCCTTAAGCACATCTTTCTCATTCTCTACTACCGTTTGAATCTCCGTGATGGTGACGCCTTTTCGACCACATGCTTCAACCACTGCTTTTCTCCTTGACTGGCTGAGCTGCACCGGAAAGCAGTCTCTGCTTACTGCTACAATGCCCAATCTTACCTTCGGAATGTTCACCATAATAAAGTCACCCTCCCCTTTGAACAATTATTGACTTCCAGTATCATTATACTACCACATTACTTGTATGCACAAGTCTTAAAAGTAAAATAAAAAGAAAAAAGCTTATGAAAAAACCTAAGCTCAAAATTCTTTTTGCAACATGATTAATCCCTCATTATTTCCGTCTTTTTAGGACTGCTGCGGCCTTTCAATTCGGGCGGACGACCTTGTAGCGCCGCCAGCGATATCTCTATATCCTCAGCAGCCTCATCCGGCGTCAAACAACCAACCGTCACCATGTCACAGGGACGAATTGTATGCCACACAAAAGTCAACCCTACAAAAGGACTTACACGCCCAGCCGCCATGGGCTTTATTGTTATAACCGGTTTTTTAGCATTCCATATCACCTTATGTATGTATTCAATCTCTACCTGCATTAAAAAGCCCATGCAGTTGTAAATCTGTATATAAGTCTCCACGTCATATTCATTAAGGTCAGAGTAAATAACGAGTTCAGGCATGTGACAGGAAAGCCCAGGTATCATATCGTGATCGCGTATCATCTTAAGGTAATCCGGCAGCCTTTCAATAGTTTTTCTATTTTTGTTGACCAGCTGCTCCACCGAAGTATGATGCGGAAGGCATAATGTGGCACCCAATTTTTTACTATTTGCAATTACTCTTTCAGCTTCCTTACGCGCCTCTGCATTATCATCCACATTAATTATAGGTGTATCAATTATTATCATCCCTTTACCAGTACGGTCTTCAGCAAGCTTTACAGCTTCTACAAGATGGGGATTATCGACAAACGGCCCCATAATGGTATCTACGCCTGCTTCAAGGAACACTTCAAGCATGTCAGCTATAACGTGCGGCGAACTATTTCTATGCCTGATTAAATTATCGGCTGCCAAACTGGTGTGGCTGTACCCCAGAATCCAATTTGTACCAATGATCATTCTGGAAAGCGATACGCCCCCCACATTTGTTCTTGGGAATAATTCTCTCATTTTCCATCCCCCTCCTAATTTTCATGTATTGACAACCACCCCTCAGATAACCCTTTTAGCGTTAGCAATATGTTTAAAATAATCTACAAAAGCCGTTTCTTTATTTTAATTGTAAAACACTTTTCCAATCTAATGCAATAGCAAATGCCGCTTAAAATTTATTTTTCTGTTTACTTGTGGTTAATCTAAATATTTCACGCCAACATATATTTGATCTGCTGCGACAGATTTATATCTCTGGTATTCCAATTTCTTACCTTAAAGTCTATAAACTCTATGTTGGACAACCCGGAATCCTGGATAAAGTTTAAGAAGTTGGCATCATACCATGGAGGAGTCCAAGCTCCCGATCTGCATATATGAACTGCAACTACCTCAATGCCCGTAGGAATATTTTCCCACCGGAGATATTTTACATCATATATTGCATTGATTTCCCTAAAATCATGAGGCTTTTCAAACGCATAAGGGCTATATATAATATTTGCTCTCTGGATGATTTTCTCTTTCAAAAGTTTTCCCAGCCAATTGGCACAGTTTAACTCAAAATTTAGCGAAGCCAATCCCCCATACCCTAGGTCAGCGTGGGCATCAAACAAGTAGACTTCAGAGCACCTACTCTCTTTAGCAACTTTATATGAAATAACATGAGAGTCAGATATATAAACTTTTACTTTGGGCTCAATGGCAAATTTTTGTTTAACTTTCATCCAAAAATCCCTTATCTCAGGAGACAGACTGTATAAACGTTGAAGGTCTTTTCCTTGCTTTCTAAATATAAAATAGCGCTTATACCACGCATCCAGTATACTTTTTGAATTTTCTATATAGGAATATTCACTCGCCTTGGAACATATAAAGTAATCCCAATCGATACTCAAAAGACATTTGCCCACCGACACCACTCCCATCGTGGTCAACCGCAAATGCCTTTGTTCAATAAATTTTTCACCTGGCATGGGTGCCAGGTGTTTTTACAACAATTATGCCCATTTTGAAAGATAATAATACTTTTCAGCCGAACTGCTGCAAAACCTTTCCATACTAAGTACGGCAATATAGTAAGATATAAGACTTTCCGCTCCCTGATTCAGGTTTACACCTTCCCTTGTAATGCCGTCATAACATCCACCTGTTTCTGGATCAATAAGGCTAACTCCCTTGGAGTTATACCCCGTATACCACCTGCAGCACTTTTTCGCCTTTTCAAGATACTCATCTTTTTCTGTTATTTCATATGCTTTAAGATAAGCAAGCAACATTTCACAAGCCTCAACGGGTTGTTCGTCAAACTCAGCCGGATTACTTCCCTTTTTAAACCAACCATTGCATCCAATGGGTTTGAAATAACCCTTTTTAAAAGTTTGTTTTTCCAAAAATCCCAAACTTTCTAAACCTATATCTTTGAAACTCTCTTCCTGCGTTGTCTGAAAAGCCGCCAGCATAGCCCACGGTAACACAGCATTGCTATAAGTAAGCACGTCTTCAAACCACTTCCAATTTTCTCGGCAGTGTTTATAATACTCCTCTGCCAAAGAAGCAGCAAGATTACTTATTATTCCTCTGGCATGGTCATCATCCAAAAAACTCAGCCCTATAATTGAATAGGCCTTACCTCTAATAGAGAGCAGCTTGTCACAATTGGGAAGAGATTTACCCAAAATGTACTTAGCAACACGCCGTATGTTTACAGGCACATGTTGATTGGATATAGTAAATCCCAGCGCCCATAAACATCTCCCAAAACAATCTTCAGAACCCCTTTCTTCCGCAAACCTCCTGTCATAACCCATGAAGTTTTTGAACCATCCATCCTCATTCTGCGCATTAAGCAAAAAGCTGGTATACCGGTAGATAAGATTTTCGTACCTTTTTACTGGCCTTTGCTCATAAAGAAGTACCGCCATGATCAGTGCCCTTGCATTGTCATCGGTGGTATAGCCCTTGGTAGGATCAGGTACCCCATACTTGGCATGCTGCAGCATTCCTGTATCATCAGTCATACGGAAGATATGCTGCTCATTTTTCATCTTTATCAAATCGTACAGCATCATCCTACCAACATATCTCCTTTCAATTGGGCTTCCTCAATGGCTTTCATAAACAGCCGGGCATACTGATTTGCGACATTCTTCCATGTCATGGTCCTACCAAGAGCCAGAGTCTTTTTCTCCATTTCACTCTGCACCTCCGGATGGTCCAGTATATAATTGATGCACTTTGCCAACGATTCAGAATCTGCAAACTCAGCCAGCATACCTCTCCCATCTGCCAACATCTCTTTAGCATATGGATATGGCGTAGATACTATTACCTTTCCATACCCCACTGCATAGGCCAGTGTACCACTCACTGCCTGCTCCCTACTAAGATACGGCGTCATGTATATATCCGAAAGCTGTAAATATTGTATGACCTCATCCTTTGTAAGGTATTTATTTACAAAGCATACATTTGTCTCCACACCCAACCGCCTTACTAATTCCTCCAATTTCTCCCTATAGCTTTCACCATATTCCTTTTTTACACACGGATGTGTCTGCCCCAATATGAGATACAGTACATCTGGGTGCTTTTTTGCCACCTTTGCTATAGCTTCTATACCATACTCCAAACCCTTACCCGGACTTATAAGCCCGAAGGTGCTAATTATCTGCCTCCCTTTAAAGCCGTACCTCTCTTTGAGCTTCTCTCTTGGTTCCACAATTTTATAGGGTACGCCATGAGGTATAACCTCGATTTTGCCACGGTCTATTCCATACACCTCTGTTAAAATCTTAACGGTGTTGTTTGCCATGGTCACAACTTTTTGACTCTTTTCCGCCAAAATTTTTATAATCTCCTTTTGCTTATTAGAAGGTTCAAGGAGGACAGTATGCAAAGTGGTTATAAACGGTATATTAAGATTATCCGTAAAATCAAAGATGTAATCTCCCCAATCGCCACCAAATATCCCATATTCATGTTCAATGACCACAAGCTCCGTATCAGTTTCATTAAGCTGCTTGGCAGCCTTTATATAGCTGTCCCTCTCATATTGGTAAATCTCCATTATGACCCTGTCATCATATTGATAATACCCATTGCTTATGGCAATAACCTTTGGCTTATTTACAAGTTTTATATCCTCCAACTCGTTTACCAAATCCTGAGTGAAAGTAGCCAAACCACACTCCCTAGGTGGATAAGTACTTACAAATACGACATTCCTGGCTCTATTGAGCATCATCCTTCACCACTCCCCTTCCCTACTAGATTTTATAAACCGAAATCCAAGCTTTATCCCACAAACTGACCGCTCATGAAAAATATTTATATTGCCATGAGTCGACTATCTTCCTCCGCATATACAGTCCTGTAATGTTCACATCCTTGTTTTATCCTGCAATTGGAGGCCACAATAGTATTGACCAGCTTGGCTCCGCTTTCCACCACCACATCATCCCATATGACGCTTCCTATAATCTTTGCTCCCTGACCTACATGCACATTGTTTCCTATAATAGCATTAGGCCCTATAATCGCATTCTCCTCAATCTTTACATTAGCACCTATATATACAGGCCCCTGTATTTTGACAGAACCGTGTATGCTAGAACCAGGTCCTCTATATACTCCTTTATCCGAAAAATCCAATCCGCTTATCCTACATTTGCCCGCCATTATGTCCATATGGGCCTGCAGATACTTCTCAGGAGTGCCTATATCTATCCAATAAGAGCATCCTTTATATACAGCAATCTTATAACCTTTTTCAAGAAGTTTAGGAAATACTTCCCTTTCAACCGATACCACCCGTCCTCCAGGTATCTCCTTTAAAACTTTGGGCTCAAATACATACACTCCCGCATTTACAAAATTAGAAGTAACCTCTTCAGGCTGTGGCTTTTCCCTAAAGGATACAGCATAATCATTCTCATCATATTCTATAACCCCATACATTGACGGATTATCGACTTGTGTCACGGCAATGGTAACATCAGCCGCTTTTTTCTTGTGATATTCTACAAGCTCTTTTAAGTTTATATCGCTTAAAATATCCGAATTGAATATTAAAAATGTATCATCAAAGTACTTTTCAGTATTTTTTATTGCTCCACCAGTCCCAAGCGGTATATCTTCTCTAACATGATAAATTCTCATACCAAACCTTTGCCCATCACCGAAGTGTTTTTGAATATGCTGGGCTCTATAGCAAGTGCTCAATACAACCTCATTTATCCCAATATTTTTAAGGTTAAGTATACTCCTTTCAAGTAATGGTTTGCCCATAATAGGTACCATAGGTTTCGGTATCTTATTGGTCAAAGGTCTCAACCTTGTCCCCATTCCTCCCACAAGAAATAATGCCTTCATAAAGTCGCATCCCCCCTTCAAAATTGTTGATACAAAATCAAACAATTTGAAGAAAGCAATACGACTTTAGAATTTCTCGATAAAATTTTTAATATCATCAGTATATTTTCGTGGATGGATTTGATCACCTATGAATGCCTGTAAAAGTGCTTTAACACATGCCTGTACAGAAACTGAAAAAACTTTAAAATGGCTGGTTACCGGCTTAATTTTTAGAACAATTTTAATTTTATTAGCACTCGACAATTGTGAGTGCTAATAAACCTAGAGTAGAGTGTAAATTTTTTCACTTTTATTGTCAAAAACCGCCAACACCAATTTTGAATCATTTATGCCAATTATATTAAATTATCTCATTCTAAATAACAATTTTTAAAAAAATCGCGCAATACAGGACCTGTTTAAATTTTTACATGCCAATGGTGGTGTTAGTAGTGTCGCGGTTCCAATACTTATTATATATATCCCTAAAAAAGACCTGCAGCTTGGCTTTATTTCTATACGTCATAAGAAGGGAATTCTCAAGCCACAACAGTAGCAGATAATAAGGAAAAGCCCTAACAAAGAGGTAAAAGCCCAACATCCACATACCGAATACCACCATAAAACCATCGGTTTCAGTAGGTGTACTCTCACCCCTGTACACCATTCTCGCTATGACGTAAAGAATAGCAAGTATTACTGCATAAACTAGAGAAACTCTAAATTGAGTAACAGCACTCCATACACCGAAACTTACGGCTATGGCTTTGCCACCCCTGCCCTTAAGAAAAGGCGAGAAGGCATGCCCCAAAATCGGCGCAAAAGCCACAGCGGCTATGGACAGATCGGCAATCAGTTGGCGTTGTACCAGTACCACCAGAGGGAAATAACCTTTTAAGAAATCCAACAATACCCCCAGCAAGCCCAGTTTAAACCCTGCAGCCAACCATAGGTTAAATGCCCCTGGATTACCATCTCCCACCTTTCTCAAATCCTTTTTAGCAGCAAGGCCAAGCCAGTAAGAAAACATGAGCGACCCACATAAAAATTCCATAATGAAGTAAAATACAGTCATAAACCCCTCCTACTTCTAACCTGAATCTGCCTTCCTTTCCAATAGACACACCCTTTGAAAGAAACCTGATACGTAGAATAAATCATTATGGCAACGAAAAACACTGTTGATAAAAAATGTAGTATAGGTATAATCTTACCATAATCTCCTACATATTTCAAAAAATACACGATTTGAAGGGTGTACATAATATACCCTACTAAAAAAGGCCATATCAATGGATGCCTCGTCAATATCAAGAGGGGTGTTACAAACTCAGCTAAGAAAACTCCTATAAACCACAGCGCAATTAATGCTACCGTGGAACGGCTGAGATTAATCATCCCTAGTACGGCACTCTTGCTAAACCCCTCTATTTCGCTTCTTATGCCGTTAGGATACATTCTAAAATACACTAGGTCATATCCTATGAAATTTTCAACGTTAATGCCGGCTTGTGAAAACCTCTTACCTAGAGTCATATCATCCATTACTTCATCTCTAACGCTATAATGGCCGTTGATCTTTTCATAATCCTCTCTAGACACCACAATACAAGACCCATATAAACTTTTTACTGGATTTTTCCTTTCAAAAGGAGAGGTAAAAGCGAGCACGCCTAATAGATAAGGTATAAGCGAGAGTTTCTCATAAAATCTTTCTGGTCTATGATAGGGAACAACGGAAATAGCCCCAGCACACTTCTCTCTAGTCTTAATAAGGACTTCTAAAGCCCTTGGAGCTAATCGCATATCGGCATCAAGGAACACCAGAATATCCCCAGTTGAATTTAAAAAACCATTCCACACAGCCCAATTCTTACCCGTCCAACCAGCTGGAAGTGGAGGATTTTGTATAACCTTGACACCATACCGCCTGGCGATTTCTCCCGTTTTATCCGACGAAAAATCGTCAACCACAACGATTTCATCCGGTTTATAAGTTTGTTTTTTTAGTGATTCAAGCAAAAAAGGCAAATTTTTTTCTTCGTTACGTGCCGGGATTATAACCGAAACTTTGTGTTTTTTTATGAAAAATACATCATCGTTTGTAAGACACACTTTTGTAAACAGAACAAAACCTGAAATGCAGCCGATTATAAAAAGTATTATAATATTCAATTTCTCCACCCCCCTCTAGATTATATGCGAGGGATTAAATAAAAATCATACTTTTTGATAGCGTAAGAAAACCCTCTTCTAGTAAAAAGAATAACAAATTTCTTCTCTTATAGCAATTATTTTTATACCTCAAAATAACCATTCACAAAAAAATTTTTGCATGACAACGCGAAAAATAGTTTTAAAGTCAGCATAAAAAATCAAAGGCCGGAAAGCCTGATTTTCCGGCCTTTTTTGGTACACCCGGAGGGATTTGAACCCCCGACACCCGGTTTAGGAAACCGGTGCTCTATCCTCCTGAGCTACGGGTGCGCATCTCTCTTTTCCTAGAACATTTATAATTATAAAATAAACAGCTTAAAAAGTCAAACAATAATTTTTATAAACAGAAATTCAGATTTTATGCTACCCAATGACTTCACTTTATAGCTATTGTAGAAATCTCGGCACTTTCTTCAAAGTTTTACCAGATGCACATTTCCCCATGCACCCATCTTGTCATCCACGATTATGACCGTACCCAAAACCCCCTCAATCCGCCTGGCAAGATGAATTCCCTTTTCAATATCATGCGGAGCCTTCACAATATTCCCTACAGCTGTGGCGGCTGCATCAGCCAGCGCAGTATCATGGGACAATATGACAACTGCATCGGCCTTACCGAAGCTCAAAGAGTGCCCTATCTTGCCCGACGAGGTACAAACGCCTATTGGTGTGTCTTTGGCAGAAATTTTTAAGCCGATCTTTTGGCTCAAAGGAGAAGCGCCTGCAAATATGGCTATGACCCTTTCGCGGCAGCTTTTGAGAAAGATATCCCCTCCGTTTTCCACAATTACCTCAGGCGAGTATTGCAACAGCTCCATCCCAACAAATTCACTTATGGCACCTGCAACCGCTGCCATGGGCCCTACGCCGGCCTTTTGCGCAGCATCACACATCCGCCGCACTATCGCCGGTGCATCCGGCAAACATTTAATCGGCACCAGCGAAATTAAAAATTTGCTATCCTTTCTGATGTAATCTTCAATATCCTTCCTATATTTTTTGACCAGCTGTAGGGCCTCCTGACGTAGCATTGAATGTGCACCAATATCGAGATCGGTCTGTTCTATCTTTACATTGAAATACACCAGATCTCTTGCTCTGTATAACTCTCTATAAAACCTTTTTTCCGCCATAACAACCACTTCTATTTAAAAACCATACAAAACAAAATTTTACAGAAAAATATTTACATCCATGGCATTTAGAGGACAAGCTTTGACGCACAACTCGCAGATGAGACATTTGCTGTGGTCAAAGGTCAGCTTCCACTCATTTCTATCCATGCTCAAAGCCCTAGACGGGCAGACAGCGGTGCAGGCACCACAGTGGACACACTTTTCCTCATGCCAAATTATATTCTTATTAAATATTCTATACTGTACCCCCTGGTCCTTTAAATACTGCAATCCCTTTTCTATGTTTTCCGCAGTGCCTTCAAGCTCAGCCATCAGCCTTCCTTTTTTGTTGGGCTGTATCTGAGCCTGCAGGATATTGAACATGAGGTCATAATCCTTGACCAGGCGATAGGTTATGGGCTTGTCGGTCTTCTCAGGAGGAAAATACATAAACAGCTTTATCTTCTGCAACTGCACTTACTTCACCTCCCTTTCTTTCAAAGGATTAAAGCGCCGATCTTCAGGCAATTTCTGTATAGGTTCCTGCAGTAAAAACTCGCCTTTTAATATCATTTCCTTGAGTACCTGCGCAATCTCTCTCGCCTTTCTCAGGCTGGACAGCGGCGCTGTGGGTACTTTCTTGCCATTGAGCTCAATCATACCACTTCGTAGCTCTTCATAGCTAACTTTGCGCAACACGGGTCTAGAACGGCTGGGTACGCTGTAGTCTACAACCTGCGTATAAATGTCACGATTGCGTACCGCTAAAAATTTTGCCATATCCTCATCTAAAACCGGAATGGGAATGCCGACCCCTACAAACAGGGTAGTACCGTATTTTTCATAGCTGGCTGCCCTTATAAACCGACTGCTCATCTGCTTCATATCCCCTATAACCGCGAGGGTGGCTCCTGAATACTGAATAACTCCATCCCTAATTACTTCTTTATTTCTCACAAACTGCGTACCTTCCCACGCGACATAACCCTGAGCGCCGCCTATGAATATCCTGGTACCAATACCTATGGTCCTGAGTTCAGGGTCATTAAGCAATGGGCTCAGCTCCCCCGATGTACAATAAGTCACATTCCCGTATTGAGGCAAAAGGGTACCCATATAGGTGTAAAGTATTCTATCCGATGAGTTGGTAGCAGCATTGTAATTTTGATACGCATTCCTGGGATTGAATAAATATGCCTGGTTCAAGTCATCCAAGGTAATGTACGTGGTTATTTCTTTCCTTGGATAACAGTCCGTTCCATATGACTCTGCACGTAGTTTGATCTTCTTTCCATCTATTAAATCCTGTATCACGTGCGCTCCACCATATTCAAAACCTTGCGTCTCAGACAGCTCGGTAGCGCCTATATATGTGTCTACCGCAGCCAATCCCCCATAGGCTGGCACATCGTTGAGCCATATCCTATTCATGCGAATAGGGGGGTCTGAATGGCCAAAGTTGATGAAAGCTCCGCTGGAACACATAGGGCTGAACGTCCCTGTAGTAACCACATCCACTTCTTTTGCCGCCTGAGCAACTCCCTTTTCTTCGACCAGGTCTTTGAACTCTTCAGCAGTCAGCACAACCACCTTACCGTCTTTGATTTTTTCGTTAATCTCGTCAAAAGTCTTAGCCATCCCTTCTCCCTCCCCTTACATTTTACAACACATATATTTTTTGAGTACACTCGTATTGGATAAAAATTAACCTGATGAATATTACATATTATTGTACAATATCTTTAACTTTTGTACCATACTTTTTAACACAAAATTTATATTTTTTTATGGGGGATCCAAAAATCCCTTTTTTCTAAAACACAAAACAAAAACAGGAGCTTGTGTACATTTTACACGAGCTCCCACCGTAAAACGATACCACAAGGTTCACTCCATAGAGCATAAGCATAAACCAGTTTAAAACATTTAAAATCCAATCATTTGAACGGTTTAATACTCCAGCTCCATTGCTTCTCCCCTAACCTCAAATTCGCCTACAAGAATCGGGGTCTTTGCGAGTGCCTCGCTTCTTTTGTCGGGTTGTCTACCTCCCACCATCACCCTAAACCTGCCCGGCTCTAGAATACATCTGCCGTCGTCGTCTATAAGCGCCATCTGCCTGGGAGTCAATGTAAATGTAACTGTTGTGCTTTCACCCGGCTGAAGCTTAATCCGCGAAAAACCTTTAAGCTCATGAATGGGCACATCCACCGATGCCTCCAAGTCTTTTAAATACAGCTGCACCACTTCATCTCCAGCCATGTTGCCGGTATTCTTTACATCCACCGAAATGGTGATGGACTGACCAGCCTCTACGACTTCTGCACTCAACTTCAAGTTGCTGTATTCAAAAGTTGTGTAGCTCAAGCCATACCCAAAAGGATATAGTGGCTCATCTTCCATATATCTATAGGTTCTGCCCTTCATGCTGTAATCAGTAAATGGCGGCAATTGTTCCACAGATTTGACAAAGGTAACAGGCAGCCTTCCTCCAGGATTATAATCGCCAAAGAGCACATCCGCAATTGCCGTTCCGCCCTCTTCTCCCGGATACCACGCCTGCAATATAGCCGGCACATTATCCTGCGCCCAGTTTATAGACACTGGGCTGCCGCTGAAAAGCACTAGCACAACTGGCTTACCGGTAGCACATACAGCCTTCAACAGTTCTTCCTGTATACCAGGAAGGTCCAAGCTGGTTTTATCCCCTCCCGCAGTGGACCTTGCCGCATCTCCCTCTTCACCTTCTAATTCAGGTGACAGCCCCAAACACATGATGACCACATCCGCCCTTTGGGCAGCAGCCAATGCCTCCGCAAACCCCCGTGTAGCTTCTTCTCCCCAGTAATCCGACTCTGCAGCAGTGAGGTCACATCCTTCAGCGTAATACACTTTGGTCTGCGGCGAAACTTTGGCTCTTATACCTTCCAGCGCTGTAACATATTTAGAAGGCATACCATTGTAGTTGCCTAACAATACCTTCTTGTTGTCAGCATTGGGACCAATTACCGCTATCGCTTTTAAATCTTTCCTAAGCGGCAGTAGTCCACCTTCATTCTTAAGCAATACCATCGACTCCCTTGCCATCTCGAGCGCTAATCTGCGGTGTTCCTCACAATCATTTACTTCGTAAGGTATTTTAGCATATGGAACCCTCTCTGGTGGATCAAACATTCCCAACTTAAATCTAGCTTTAAAGAGTCGCTTGACAGCCTTATCGATTATCTCTTCGGATATAAGTCCTTGTTTAACTGCATTAACCAGGCTTTCAAATTCCTTGCCACAACAGAGATCACAACCAGCATTAACAGCCAGCGCTGCCGATTCCTCTGGAGTATTGGTTACCTTATGATGAGCGTGAATATCATGAATAGCTCCGCAATCTGACACAACATAGCCGTCGAACCCCCACTCTTCCCTTAAAATCTTCTGCAACAACGTCTGACTGGCACAACATGGCTCTCCATTGGTACGGTTATATGCCCCCATTATCGATTCTGCTTTGCCTTCCTTTACGCATTCCTTAAACGCCGGCAAATATGTCTCCCTCAAATCTTTATGACTGACTCTGGCATCAAACGAATGGCGCAGAGGCTCAGGACCGCTATGTACCGCATAATGCTTGGGTGTAGCTATCGCCTTTAAATATTTAGGATGGTCTCCCTGTAATCCTTTTACAAATGCCACCCCCATCCGGCCAGTCAGATAAGGGTCTTCACCATAAGTTTCCTGACCCCTTCCCCACCTTGGATCGCGAAATATGTTTATATTAGGCGACCAAAACGTCAAACCCTTGTAAATTCCCCTATCACCCTGGCGCACAAACTCATGGTGCTTGGCTCGAGCCTCATCAGATATGGCACACGCAACCCTGTACAGGAGCTTATCGTTAAACGAAGCTGCCATTCCTATAGCCTGTGGAAACACAGTGGCAATCCCTGCTCTGGCCACGCCATGGAGGCATTCATTCCACCAGTTGTATTCCGGGATGCCCAAACGCGGTATTGCAGATGAAGCATATATCATCTGCGAAACCTTTTCCTCAAGCGTGAGACGCGAAATCAGGTCGTCCACCCTTTTTTCTAAAGGCTGGTCCGGGTCAAGGTAGATTGGAATACCGCTATCTTCGTTTTGTTTTATATTCTCACTCATTTTCAAACCCTCCTCATTACAAGAATACAAATTTGGTTACAATGTTTTCAGATCACAGATTAATGAGAAAAAGCTTATTTTAAAGCTCAAAAATATTCTACCACATTTTTAAGATTTATTCTGCTTAATTTTGTTTCTTTTTAGAAATTGTGCATTTTATTATTTGGTAAAACAATAAAAAGCGCCCGCTTTGTACAACCACTTTAAACCGGTTGTCTAAAGCAGAGCGCTCATAAAATTTCTAAATACCACATCGTTTTCCATAACAACCAATAAGCTCACTGCTAATCTTACAGACAAAAGTCTTAGATGCAGCTTTTATTTCTCATACAACGGATCCACGATTGCGCCCATGAACAGCAAGCTTCCCGTCTCGTTGTCGCGTATTACAAAGAAGAACGGACGATTCACTATCATGCTAAAGTTATCAACGGGCACAGACGTTATCCCCACCTCTACTGAAGTTGCTCCTGATGCTTCGGTACCTTGCTCATTAGTCTCTACAAAAGTCTTGTGCTTCACGCCGCTTATATATACATTAGCTCCTGGAGCAATTGGATGCATCTTGGCAAAATTGGCCCTTTCAGGGTCAAATGCCACCTCCATACCCAAAGCTTTCAATGCTTCGTTGAGTTCTACCTCATACTCCAGTTTAAATTTGGGTAGCCCAACTTCACCCTGAGTATTCGAGAACGAGTTCATCCACTCTTCCCACTTTTCAAGAGTTATGCCTCTGCAAAACTCACTTAGGTCAACACCCTCATCGGGCAGGAACACCACCATGCTAACACGTCCATTGCCGTATGGCAGGCTTACAGCCTGGAAGTTCTCCCCTTTGTAATATGGATATTTCTTTCCTGTCTGGAACATTATAGGATGAACTTTTTGAGTACCATTGTCCAGGGAAAACGGCTCCTCTCGCGTAAGAGCGGGGTCAAACTTATTCGTCCAGCCGCCTTTGAAATACAACACATTTATAAGAAACATTATGGTATCGGGAGATATGGTATCCCCGATAATCTTATCAATCTTACCCTTACTTTGTTTTTTCACCCAACCATTGATAATCTTTGAAGCATTGGGTGAATTAAAGTCCAGTTCCTGTACCTCGGCACCGTAAAACTTTTTATTGATGTTTAAAAAATCGTCATAAAAAGACATCCCCTTGCGTGCCCACAGCGAATTGGCTATAACCACTTGAACACCAGGGTCCGGATTTTGAAGAATAGTTTTTAGAGCCGCATAAGCCTTATTAAAATCCTCAATGTCAATTCCCTGTACTTCTAAAACCTTAGCCATGGCATCCTTTGTCTCCCCATCCGCTCCGTTATAAGTCATTGCCAGTGCCATACCAATGCTTGCAGGAGAAATAAACACGTTTTCACCAGGTTGTTGCTCAATGAGCTGGTTGAACAGTTTAAACGCAAATCTGGTATTTGCCTGTACCACCCGGTTATCCACCTCTTTGGCAGGAGGCGGCAGCTTAGAAATTCCAATAGAAGCGCCTTCAAATAACCCCGAATCGCCAAAGTACCTTCCAATTGAGCTGCAGGAAGTCATTATGAGCATCACAGTAATCAATAATATGCCCATAAAAAATTTGGCAAAACCTTTCATCAATCTCCCTCCTTACCAGTTTTATGTTCACTGTAATAGACGAAATATAGCTTAAAAAGTTGCATCCTTTTCCCTTTCTTAAAGAGCGAATAATAGGAAGTTGAATTGAAAATACTATGACTAGCAAATTCATGAAAGGAGTGTTGTGTGTGGCACAGCTTAATCAACTTGAACTTCAAAACTTGAGGCATCTAATAGGTGCCCATGAAACGGCATACCAGAAATTGCAGATGTACGCTCAGCAGGCCGATGACCCGCAAATCAGACAGATGTTCCAAAAATCGGCTCAGGATGCCCAAAAAGCCAAGCAACAGTTAATGTCATTATTAAGCTGAAGGAGGTTTAATCAATGAGAGAAAAAGATATGGTCAATGACGTGCTTTCCATGCTGAAAAGCAGCATAACCACCTATGCCAACGTAATTGCGGAAGCCGAAAATCCTCAGTTCAGACAAATGGTTCAACAACTTAGAAACAATTGCGAAGCCTTCCAGTACGACCTTTTCAACTTAGCTAAACAAAAGGGATATTATCAGCCGGCAAAACAGGCCAACCCTGCTGACATGCAAGAGATACGCTCTCAATTTATGATGAGCTGAACAAGCGTATGATTAATCGAGGAGGACTTGAAAGTCCTCCTTAAATTTATTAAAAATTTATGGGTTGACATCTCAAGACAAAAGGTTTAAAATGAATTTACACTAAGATGTGCCCGTAGCTCAGGTGGATAGAGTGTCTGACTACGAATCAGAAGGTCGGGGGTTCGAGTCCCTCCGGGCACGCCAAAACCCTGCAACATCAACGGTTGCAGGGTTTAACTTTTGGGGCTTTTTAATTCATATCAAACAAATTTACGTGCCATAGAATACATTAAGAGAGGCAGGGAAATTGTATGGAAGAATCAAAAAAAATCTACTGTTTTTTCATAATCTTTTACGCAATTTTATTTATGAGCAACGCAATATATGGCACTTTTTTACCCGTTTATCTAGATTATATTGGATACAGCAAGTCTTCAATAGGAGTACTCATGTCATTAGGACCTTTTATCGCTATAATAGCACAACCTTTTTGGGGAATTGTCAGCGACAGATCAAAATCCAAAAATCAAGTTTTAAAACTTTTGTTCATGGCAAGCATCCTAAGTATGATCCTGTATCCTTTATCCTCCAATTTTTATTATCTACTGTTTGTAATCGCAATTTTTACGTTTTTTCAGACCTCAATAGCCCCTATCAGCGATACCATTACTCTTGAATATTTGAGCGCTACCCGTCAAAAATTTGGTCCAATCAGGATGGCGGGAACAATAGGATTTGCCATAATGTCGATTATAGCCGGCTTCTTTGCCCAGAGATATATAAAAAGCATATTTATTCTGAATGTCCTGATTATGGGCTTAGCTTTTTTAACTGCTTTAAAACTTCCCATTATCCAAGGACATCAATTTGGCAAACAACATGTCTCTATCATAAAGCTGTTTTCTGACAAAAACTTGGTGACGTTAATGGTCCTAAATTTTCTTGTACAGGCAACACTTGGCTTTTATTACACCTATTTCCCTATCTACTTTAAACAACTAGGTGGAAGCAGTTCCCTACTTGGATGGGCATATTTTATATCCGCTATAAGCGAAATACCGTTTTTGCTGTATGCCGATAAAATACTTCAAAAAGTAGGAACCATAAAAGCACTGCTGTTTTCCACCTTTATAGCATCGGTTAGATGGTTTTTAATTTTCATTATTACAAACGCTTACATGTTCTTACCTCTGCAACTATTGCACGGTCTAATTTTCATCGTCCTATATTACTCAATGGCAATATATATTAACCAAGAGGTACCTAAAGAGCTCAAGACATCAGGGCAAACCATAAACAACCTAATAGGAATGGGGATTGCAAGAATTACCGGGAGTTTAGTTGGGGGATTTTTAAGCGATACCTATGGAATAAAAGACATGTTCCTCTATAATTCCATTCTAGCCTTTATAACTGTGTTAATCTTTGCATGCGTATTCTGTGCGATGAAAAGGCGCTCATCGTTTGAAAACACCCATAACAACCAAGGAAAGTTTTAAAAACTTCAAAAATAAAGAGCAAAAGGACCTCCCGTTACAGCAAGGAGGTCCCTCCTAACAACTTAATATTCTTCTTTTGCCTTGTTAAAACAATTTTGGCAATAACCGTCATAAATATCCGCACACTCATCGCATACATAGTTATTGCAACCAGGGCACTGTGCCACCAAATCTTCATCAGTTGGATAACCACACACCACACACTTTACCTTGCCAGGCATATGATTTTACCTCCTTGCTTACCAATTTTTTATATATTTTCTCAAATTAAGCTCAAAATATTCGCCTGGCAAAAAGTTAATACGTTCAAAAACAAAAGGGTGCAGCTTTACCGCTACACCCTTTTTCTATGGCGGAGAAGGAGGGATTTGAACCCTCGCGCCGGTTTTACCCGACCTACGCCCTTAGCAGGGGCGCCCCTTCGGCCTACTTGGGTACTTCTCCTCATCGAGATATGGCGGAGAGAGTGGGATTCGAACCCACGGCGCCTTTCGGCGTCACTGGTTTTCAAGACCAGCTCCTTAAACCGCTCGGACATCTCTCCGCTAGATAGTATAACAAAATAGCTGTTCTGTGTCAACCACGTTTTCCCGCTTGTCCCGCTTTTGCTTTTAATCAGCTTCTTCTACAATTATCACCTTGGCGCCGTCGCGACACCTTCCTTTTCCAGCCTTAGAGCCCATATCGTCATTTCTAAAAAATCGTTTAAAGAAATTATTTGCTAATCCTTTCAACTCCTCCCATATAGGGAATTAGCTTTTCTGGCACTATGACCGATCCATCTTCCTGCTGATAATTCTCCAAAATGGCTGCTAAGGTACGCCCTATGGCCAAACCCGAACCGTTTAAGGTATGCACATACTCAGCTTTATCCTGTGGGTTCATTCGGTATTTTATATTTGCCCTTCTAGCCTGGTAGTCTTCAAAATTGCTGCAAGATGAGACCTCCACATATCTACCATAGCTGGGCATCCATACCTCAAGGTCGTACTTCTTGGCCGCTGTAAAGCCTAAATCGGCAGTACACATGAGCACTACACGGTAAGGCAACCCCAAAAGCTGTAGTATCCTCTCTGCATCTGCCACCAGCTTTTCAAGTTCCTCATACGAATTCTCAGGCCTTACAAACTTGACCAGCTCTACTTTATTAAACTGATGTTGGCGTATCAAGCCCCGGGTGTCCCTACCCGCCGCCCCGGCTTCAGCTCTAAAGCATGCGCTGTAAGCTACATATTTAAGGGGCAGCATGTTGCCATCCAAAATCTCATCTCGGTGCATGTTGGTAACCGGTACTTCTGCTGTGGGAATAAGGAAATAATCGGTATCCACCACTTTAAAAGCATCCTCTTCAAACTTTGGTAGTTGGCCGGTCCCTATCATGCTTTTCCTGTGAACCATAAAAGGCGGAAATACTTCCACGTATCCGTGCTGCATCGTATGGATATCCAACATAAAATTTATTAAAGCCCTCTCAAGGCGAGCACCCATGCCTCGGTAAAAAGCAAAGCGGGACCCCGTTACCTTTGCCGCAGTTTTAAAGTCAAGTATGCCAAGCTCCTCTCCGATGTCCCAGTGAGCTTTGGGTTGAAAATCAAATTTCCTCGGCTCTCCCCAACGCCTCACCTCTACATTTTGTTCCTCAGAGTCGCCCACGGGTACCGAATCATGGGGAAGGTTTGGGATAGTAAGCAACACTTCTTCAAGCTGTTCCTCTATTTCCCTGATTTTAGCGTCGTATTCCTTTATGGTATCCGAAACCTGCCTCATTTCATTTATGATTTCGGTAACGTCCTTTTTTTCCCTCTTTAACCTGGCAATCTCTTCGCTTACCACATTTCTCCTGTTCTTCAGCCTCTCAACCTCGGCTATGTAAACCCTCCGTTTTTCGTCCAGCTCCAGGAACCTGTCCAGGTCCACGTCTTCCTTTTTAGTAGCCAGCTTTTGCCGTACCAAGTCAGGATTGCTCCTTATAAATTTGGGGTCCAGCACACTAACACCTCCTACAAGAATTATACTACATTTTTAACACCATGCAACCTTGTAAAACGTTTAAAATCTGCTTTAAAGGTCATTCTCGACTCAGAAGGTATCCCTTCTCCTTTAGAGCCGCTTCAATCCTATCCAGCACAGCAGGGTCATCAGCCTCAATGGTATGCAGATGCACCCCTTCTGTCAGCGAACACAAAGGCTCTGCCTTCTCCTTCCTCATGGCTTCCATAAAAGCACGCACATCGCTGGGTGACTTTATCATCAGCCTTGCCTTAAACTCGCCATATACAGCGTGCTCCACGCTAACATCAAGGACAGCTCCTCCCAGGTCTACTATGGTCATCAACTCATCCTCAATACCCTCATCAGAGTGTTTACAAGCTATAACACGCCGATAACGCCGAGGATAAAAGCCTTTAGGAATCATATATCCTTGAGGTGTAGCTATGACCTCTTCGCCCGTCGCTCTTAAAATAGCTATATCCTGGACAATGACCTGCCTGCTCACCCCTAACCGTCCAGCCAGATAAGCACCCGTCACAGGATGATTGCTCTCCTTTATTATTCTTAAAATTTCCTGCCGCCTTTCATCTGCTGTCATAACCTTTTACCCCCTATCTGTAAGCAAGCCTTTCCCTCACGTAAATAATTATACCATCTTTAACCCGGTTTTTGTGAAAAATTCCTCTTTCGTCCTTTTGTTTTTACACAACTTGCTCTATAGCATTTTTTTGAAACCAATGGAAATTTATACCGTATATCTCTCGCTATCTTTGCCATCTTTAAGACCATTTCCACCCATTTATAAAGCACTAATTTCGTTTAACATCCCTCTATCTAAAGAATAAAGCAGTAAAGTTTAAAACACAATAATATCTTGATACAGACCATGGGGGCGATCGCAATTGAGGCTTACACGTAAAATATCCACGCTAATCTATATTTTTATTTACTTCATGTTGGTGCAAAATATGGGAGCCATCATAGCCGGCCCAAATCCTGTGGAGCTGAAAGACATAAAACCCAGCGAAAAATCCAATTGGACATACCCTATCTCTGCTCCCATAACTTTACCCCCTATCAATATGGATGAAAACACCCGTACACGCCTTAAAAATTTTAGAGACGAAGCAGCAAAGTTGTGCCAACTGTACCCCGAAACTTTTATAAGCAGCCTTCCCATCCGGGAAAAAAAGATAGCGCTGACCTTTGACGACGGCCCCGACTCTCAGACTACCACAAAAGTCCTGGATATACTGCAATACCACAATATCAAAGCTACATTTTTTGTAATCGGCCAAAATGTGGACAAACATCGAGAAGTGATTTATCGTATCATCAAAAGCGGACATGAAATTGCCAATCACAGCTGGAGCCATATAAGGCCTACTTTCATATCCACCGAAGAACTCATAAATGAGATAGAGAAAACCTGCACCAAACTTCAGGAAACGGGAATAAACACCAGAGTATTCAGGCCACCATATGGATTGGTTACACCCCAGCAAATGGAGATGCTCAAAGCGTTGGGCTATAAAGCCGTTATCTGGTCAATAGACTCAATGGACTGGTATACCAGTGACCCCCAGGAAATCGTGCAATGCGTGGTCAAAAACGCCCATCCCGGAGCCATTATACTGATGCACTGCGCGGGTGGCCCCAACAACAGGCATGCAACCGTGGAAGCCCTCCCTTTAATAATCTCAGCGCTAAAAAAAGAGGGATATGAATTTGCGACGCTCGGCCAATTGTTATATTATTAACATATATTAAATAATGTTTCGCCTTTTCTTTGAAACATTGCACAATCTCTTGAAAGTTAATTGTAAACACCTTTCAAATTACAACAAAAGCTCAGCAGGTGTGCAAAATATTTGACCGTCAAAACTCCCCATTTGCATATTTTATTGCATAAAACACGTACCAGCATATCCAGCAAAAGAGGGGTTTAGCTCTGAAACTTTTATATAAAATTCTTGCAAATTCCATTGAAAAGCTTGCAATTTTTTTGATTTTGTATTACTATTATACTGGGAAAAAATTTTGGATAGTTTTAGTCACTGTAGGGCCTATTGAAAACTAGAGGAAAACAAAGAGGGCAACATTCCCTCTTAAATTTATTAAACAGCCAGCAAAAAACTGAAAGGTCTGCTTTTCAGCAGATAACCCATAATAGGATATGTAAATCATCCTGCCAAAATAAGGATAGTTTAGATTGCCAAATTTCTCACAATGCCACCACTTTCATAGGTGGTTGGCGTTTTACCAACCGAGCTAAGTAATAAATAAATAGAAAGGGGTTATAAGAAAATGACAAAACACAAGAAATTGCAGGAATGGGTAGATCAAATGGCCAAGCTATGCAAGCCTGACCGAATTTACTGGTGTGATGGATCAGAAGAGGAATATCAGCGCCTCCTCAACGAAATGGTAGCTTCCGGGATGGCAACTCCTCTAAATCCCCAAAAGAAACCTGGATGCTATCTTTTCAGAAGCCATCCATCGGATGTGGCCCGCGTTGAGGACAGAACCTTTATCGCTTCCAGAAGCAAGGAAGATGCTGGCCCTACCAACAATTGGATTGACCCTGAAGAGCTTAAGAAGACCATGACCGAACTTTATGACGGCTGCATGAGAGGAAGGACCATGTATGTCATTCCTTTCTCCATGGGGCCCATTGGGTCTCCTATTTCCAAGATAGGCGTAGAGCTGACCGACAGCCCTTACGTCGTAGTTAACATGCGTATAATGACCCGCATAGGCAAAAAGGTGCTTGAAGCATTGGGAGAAGATGGCGAGTTCGTGCCATGTCTGCACTCGGTAGGTGCACCGCTTGCCGAAGGCCAAAAAGATACCACATGGCCTTGCGCTCCCATGGAAAAGAAATACATCAGTCATTTCCCCGAGGAGAGAACGATCTGGTCGTATGGTTCAGGTTATGGCGGAAATGCCTTGCTGGGCAAGAAGTGCTTTGCCCTTCGCATAGCTTCGGTAATGGCACGCGATGAAGGTTGGTTAGCCGAACACATGCTTATACTGGCCATCACCAACCCCAAAGGTGAACGCAAATACATTGCTGCTGCTTTCCCAAGCGCCTGTGGTAAAACCAACCTGGCCATGATGGTTCCCACCCTCCCTGGGTGGAAGGTGGAAACTATAGGCGACGACATTGCCTGGATGAAGTTTGGCAAGGACGGCAGGCTGTATGCTATAAATCCCGAGGCAGGGTTTTTTGGCGTAGCTCCTGGTACTTCAATGCACTCCAACCCCAATGCTATGTTGACCATCGCTAAAAATACCATATTCACCAATACAGCATTGACCGATGACGGCGACGTGTGGTGGGAAGGCATTGGATATGATGCTCCAGGGCATCTCATCGACTGGAGAGGCAATGATTGGTATCCGGGTTCTGACACGCCAGCCGCACATCCAAATGCCCGTTTCACGGCACCTGCCAGCCAGTGTCCGTCAATTGCCCCCGAATGGGAAGACCCCAACGGAGTACCCATATCGGCTATACTGTTTGGCGGGCGCAGATCCACCACGGTACCACTGGTATACGAAAGCTTTGACTGGAACCACGGGGTATTCCTGGGATCAGTGATGGGTTCTGAAATCACCGCAGCCATTATATCAGACCAAATCGGTAAAGTGCGTCGCGATCCATTTGCAATGCGTCCCTTCTGCGGATACCATATATGCGATTACTTCCAGCATTGGCTCAATATCGGCAAAATGGCCGACCCCGAAAAGTTACCAAAGATATTTATGGTGAACTGGTTCCGCAAGGACAAAGACGGCAACTGGCTATGGCCCGGATTTGGCGAGAACAGCCGAGTAATCAAGTGGATTTTTGAGAGGGTATCTGGCGAAGGCAAAGCGGTTGAAACACCCATCGGCTACATGCCAACGCTTGATGCCATCGATACAACCGGGCTTGACATAAGCAACAGCGCTATGCAGGAGCTTCTGAAGGTTGATCGTGACGAGTGGCTGCAAGAAGTGGCATCCATTCGCGAATATTACGCCTCCTTCGGCAATAAGTTGCCCAAAGAGCTGGCACATCAGCTGGATGCGCTTGAAAAGCGGTTGCGCGAGTATAATGTTTAAAAAAGGACGGCCCTAACGGCCGTCCTTTTTCGTTCTTCTTAAGTTGAGCAAATAAACTCTACTTAAGCCATGCTCTGATAACAAAGAGCTTTCGTAACTATGTTTATTGTCACAGCTCGCCAGCATCAAACATCAACTGCTCGCCTTTTGTTTCAGACTCAAAATTAGGTTCAGGAGGCTTGGGGCCAAAAAACTGATAATAATATACCTTTATCCTGCCATTATATAGTTTTCTCTTACGATCAGCCTTGCGTCCAAAAAGGCGTTCAAAGCCTTCATACGGCGACAATATATACAGCGACCAGGTATCAAGGGGTTTGAAGACCTGACCCATTTGCCTGTACAATTTCTCTGCCTCTTGTCTGTCTCCCAGCCTCTCTCCATAAGGAGGATTTGTAATGATACAACCGTATTTTCTCTTAGTGCTAAATCTCTCAAAAGGCTGAGTATGAAAATCTATATAATCACCAACGCCTGCTAATTTTGCGTTGTGCCGCGCAATTTTTAAAACTTTACCATCGATGTCATAGCCCAGCAGTCTAAACCGCACATCGCGGCGTATAGCATCCTGGGCTTCTTCCCTGGCCTGTTTCCATACATCAGCAGGAATCCATGGCCAATTCTCGGAATCAAAAGTCCTATTAAGCCCTGGCGCCATATTGAGGCCTATCATGGCAGCTTCAATCAAAATAGTGCCCGAACCACAAAACGGATCCACCAGCAGCCTGTGGGGATTCCAAAAACTTAACTGTACCAGCGCCGCCGCCAAGGTTTCCCTCAGAGGTGCCTTACTTGCCAGCTGCCGATAACCGCGTTTGTGCAGGCCCGAACCGCTGGTATCTATAGCCAACGTAGCCACATCTTTTAAAAGCGCCACCTCTATGACAAACCTAGGCCCATCCTCCTCAAACCAGCTCTTCCGATACTTCATCTTAAGCCGCTCTACAATAGCCTTTTTCACTATAGCCTGGCAGTCAGGTACGCTAAACAGCTTGGATTTCACCGACTTGCCTATGACGGGGAAACACGCATTTTCGGGCAACACATCTTCCCAGGGCAGAGCTTTGGTCTGTTCAAACAGCTCTTCAAACGTCAGGGCAGGAAACTCTCCCATCTTTATGAACACCCTATCAGCCGACCTCAACCACAGGTTTGCACGGCTAATGCCCAATGCATCAGCCGTGAAGGTAACCTTACCGTTATTCACCCTGACATTTTCATAGCCCAGTGCTCTTACCTCCTGAGCTACAACAGCCTCTATCCCAAACGCAGCCGTTGCAATAACTTCAAACGTATCCATGTACCATTCTCTCCTGCATTTTGTCGCCAAATATGTCCCACAGTTCCACTCAACCATCTATAATTAATTTAACCAATTTGTACGATGTAAGTGCAGCAACTCTCCTCTCTCGGTTTAGCTGTTTTTATCGCTTCTATGGGTTCCACCTGAGTACAGGATTTCTCGCAGCCCTGGCTTCATCAAGCCGTCTAACAGGTGTACTATGAGGAGCGTCTTTTACCTTTTCAGGTTGCTCCTCTACTTCCCTAGCAACCTCAATTAAAGCATCGGCAAAGGCATCCAGGGTTTCCTTGCTCTCAGTTTCGGTAGGTTCGATCATCAACGCCTCCTTTACTATAAGCGGGAAGTACATGGTAGGCGGATGAAAGCCAAAATCCATGAGCCGTTTAGCAATGTCCAGAGCCGATACGCCCTTTTCCTTTTGCCTCTGAGCCGATATGACAAACTCATGCATACATCTCCGGTTGTAAGGTATGTGGTAGTATTCTTTTAACCGTTCCATGAGGTAATTGGCATTCAGCACTGCAGACTCGGCTACTTTCCTAAGCCCTTCTGCCCCTATGGACATGATGTAGGCATAAGCCTTAACTATTACACCAAAATTGCCGTAAAACGACTTCACTCGGCCTATGGAAAGCGGCCTGTCATAATCTAAATAATACATGCCATCTTTAAACTCCACCACCGGCACCGGCAGGAAAGGCTCAAGCTCCTTCTTGACGCCCACAGGCCCTGCACCCGGGCCACCACCACCGTGGGGTGTACTGAAGGTCTTGTGCAGGTTGAGATGCACCACGTCAAACCCCATATCACCCGGCCTGGCTACCCCCAAGATGGCATTCATGTTAGCGCCGTCATAGTAGAGTAAACCCCCGGCTTTATGGACAATATCGGCTATTTCAAGTATATTTTTTTCAAATAAGCCCAAAGTATTGGGATTGGTGAGCATAAGCCCTGCCGTGGTATCGTCTACCACAGCCTTGAGCTCCTCTAAATCCACCTCTCCCTTATCGTTGGATTTTACCTCCACTACATCGAATCCCACCATGGCAGCCGAAGCGGGGTTGGTGCCGTGAGCCGAATCAGGTACGATAATCTTATTCCGTTTAGCATCACCGCGATGTTGGTGATACGCCTTTATGACCATGAGGCCTGTCATTTCGCCATGTGCCCCTGCGGCAGGTTGAAGCGAAAACCTGTCCATGCCGGTAATCTCCGACAAAAGCCTATCCATCCTGTACAGTATTTCCAGGCATCCCTGAACTGTCTCATCCGGCTGAAGAGGATGCACCTGAGTAAAACCTACCAGAGAAGCCACATCCTCGTCAACCTTGGGATTATATTTCATGGTACAGGACCCTAAGGGATAAAAGCCCGAATCCACTCCGTAATTGAGCTGTGAAAGGCGGGTAAAATGCCGGACAACGTCAACCTCGCTCACTTCCGGCAGCATAGCATCTTCTTCCCTCAAGCACTCCTTAGGTACCATTTCTTCCAGCGCCAACTGCGGTACATCGCAATCGGGCAAAGAATAGGCTTTTCGCCCTGGCTTGCTTATCTCAAATAGTAGGGGCCTTCTTTTCACAACCTGCTCACCTCCCTGACAAGCGCATCGATTTCTTCCCTGGTCCTCTTCTCGGTCACAGCCAATAGCCAACCACCTTTAAGCTCCGGATAATCTTTCTCCACCGCATAACCGCCAATGATGCCGCGCTCCAGTAGCTCCCTATTCAACTCTTCCACCCCAACAGGGATTTTTACCAGAAATTCGTCAAAAAACGGCGCTGAAAATACCGGGCTGCAACCCGCATCCGAGGTCAGCTTTTCAAAAGCGTAATGCGCCTTTCTCACAGAGAGCAAAGCTACTTCCTTTAAGCCCTCTCTTCCCAGCACAGACAGATAGACGGTAGCCGCCAGAGCATTCAGAGCTTGATTGGAACATATATTGGATGTTGCCTTTTCCCTCCTGATGTGCTGCTCCCTGGTCTGAAGGGTGAGCACAAAAGCCCTGTTACCCAGTAAATCCACCGTTTGCCCCACAATCCTACCCGGCATCCTGCGCATCAACTTCTGGGTTGTGGCCATAAAGCCAAGATAAGGGCCACCAAAATTGAGAGGATTGCCAAGGGGCTGTCCCTCCCCCACCACAATATCAGCCCCGCAGTGTCCCGGCGGTTTAAGCACAGCCAATGAAATGGGATTTACGCTTACAACCAGCAAGCCACCAAAATGATGAGTCACTTCAGCAATTTCATCGAGAAGCTCTATGACCCCAAAAAAGTTGGGATTTTGCACCACAACCGCCGCTATATCATGAGTCATCAACTGTTTAAACTCCTCAATGTTCACCCTGCCATCGTCATAGCCTACCTCTTGCACCTTTATACCCCTAAACCTGCTGTAGGTGCCAACGACTTCTCTGCTTTGCGGATGAACAGATCTAGCAACCAGCACCTTTTCCCTGCCCGTGGCCTGGCAAGCCATGCACACCGCCTCTGCCAATGCCGAGGCACCATCATACATCGAGGCATTTGCCACATCCATACCCGTCAGCTCGCACACCATGGTTTGGTACTCAAAAATGGCCTGGAGCGTTCCCTGACTTATCTCGGGCTGATAGGGGGTATAGGCAGTATAAAACTCCTGGCGGGCCAGCACATGCTTTACCACGCTGGGGATATAGCGGTCATAGGCCCCTGCACCAAGAAAACACACATACTCATCAACTGTCTTATTTTTAGTTGCAATATCCCTCATGTGGCGCACCAGTTCCATTTCGGATAATGGCGTAGGCAAATCGAGATGACGTTCCAATCGCACCTCACACGGGATATCCTCATAAAGTTGTTCAATGCTATGTAGCCCCAACCTTTCAAGCATTTCCTGTCGGTCTTGACCAGTGCAGGGAATGTACCTTCCCATATTTTAAGCCTCCTCTTCGCAAAACCGCTCATAACCCTCGGCATCCATCAAAGCATCCAGCTCGCCTGGGTCCGACATTTCCAGCACCAAAATCCAATTCTCATATGGATCTTGGTTTATGAGCTCGGGAGAAGCCTCAAGGGCAGTATTTACTTCTACCACTATACCCGAAACCGGGGAATATACATCAGACGCAGCTTTTACAGATTCCACTACTGCCACGGCATCTCCCGCCTTGACATTGCGACCCACTTCCGGCAGGTCGATAAACACTATATCACCCAGTGAATCCTGAGCATAGTCAGTAATTCCGATTATGGCCTTATTTCCCTCCACCTTTACCCATTCGTGGTCCTTGGAATACTTCAAACCGTTTATAACTTTCACCTTTATCAAACCTCCTAATTTTTTGAAATAGCTACGTTTAGTTTTTCTATTGACCTTCTAGCTATCATAAATCAGCCATTTTGAAGGATACCCATCTATAACTTTACCACTTATATAAACGTTGAGCAACTTTTATTTTTTATATTGTTTTGCATAAAAAGGAATTTTAACCACTTTAGCCTTTAACGCTTTATTCCTCACCATTACATCCACCTGAAATCCCTCCTCTGCATATTGAATATCCAAGAGAGCCAAAGCTATGTTCTTTTTCAAGGTTGGCGAAAAGCTACCCGAGGTAATATATCCCACACTTCGTCCCTCCACTTGAACCCCATAGCCCTGGCGTGGGATCCCTTTGTCTACCATCTCCAACCCCACAAGGTTTCGTGAGATGCCTCTTTCCTTCTGTTTAACTAGCGCCTCACGCCCTATGAAGTCTGGTTTGTCAAGTTTGACAAACCTGTCCAATCCAGCCTCTAGTGGCGAGATATCGGGGGAAAGCTCATGCCCATAAAGCGGTAGTGCGGCTTCCAGGCGCAGCGTATCTCTGGCCCCCAGCCCTGCAGGCATTACACCAAATTCCTCCCCGGCATCCATAATGGCATCCCACACCTTGCAGGCACTATTCGCTGGTATGTATATCTCAAAGCCGTCTTCACCGGTATATCCTGTACGTGAAATCAATGCAGATACGCCAGCGATATTCATACCGTCCACAAATCTAAAAAATTTAATCTTATCAAGCGGGAAATCCACCAACTTTTGCAAAATATCCTGAGATTTTGGCCCTTGAAGAGCCAATTGCGCATACTGTTCAGATACGTCTTCGACCTCCACATCATGTAATTTATGAGTTGTTATCCACTCAACGTCCTTTTCAATGTTGGCAGCATTCACAACAAGCAAATACTGCTCAGCATCGCATTTGTAGACCAGCAGGTCATCCACCGTCCCACCATCGGGATAACACATGGGCGAATAGATAACTTGAAACTCGCGCATACCTGATATGTCATTAGTTATAAGCTTTTGAATGAATTCTGTGGCACCTCTACCCCTTATCATGACCTCCCCCATATGGGATACATCAAATAAGCCCGCCCGACGACGCACCGCTTCGTGCTCCTGCAAAATTCCTGTATACTGAAGGGGCATTATCCAGCCACCAAATTCAGTCATCTTGGCTCCTAGAGATATATGTTTTTCATAAAGCGGCGTCTTTTTCAACTTTAACATACCTCCTTAAAACACAAAAAATTGGCCGGCTTAGGGCTTTTTAGCTTTATTGTAGCACACAAACCTACTTACCCTTACATCTTTCTGCCATTCACATATCTAAACAAAACGAGACACAAGCCACGTGATACACAAAAAAATTAAAATTATGTATATCAAAGGCAAAGCTTTCTTAAAAACGCGTTTACAAAAGCGCAATGCGAGAAAAGGGTGATATGCTCGCAGTATATGGTACAATACTTCCCTGTACTCTCTGTTCTCAGGTGCCATGTTGACGGCCTGCTGAATGCTATCGTAAGCATCGGCATACAGCCCCTTCTCCCATAACACCATACCATTTAAATAATACCACTGCGCCGTCTTCAGCGGCAAAGCAGACAGCACTGATTCAGCCTCTTCAATCCTGCGCTGCAATATAAGGTGGCGTATATTCTGATATATGCTGGCCTCGGCATCATACGACCATAACTTTCGCCAGTCATTATTAGAATTATTTTTGCTGTTTTCTATTGCATCGTTTAAAGCCAAATCAAGCACATTTATCGGTTGAATTTCCTTCAAAAACCTACTCCTTACCATTATATTCAAATTGGCTTGATTTAAATCGCGTTGCTCAATGGCATCAGATTTCTGTGACGCTTCACCTTGGGCGTTTGCCCCCTTGGAGGCCGGAGACTTCCACGATAATGGTCCCTGCATTTTAACAATTTTCATCCCTGTACCCCCACATTTTCATTAAGTCCACCCATCTCCTATATCCTTATTCCGGATGCGCTTTCTTTTGCCTTTTACGCTTATACATTTCATACCTTCTCTTTCCTTCTTCAAAAGCCTTTCTCTCCTCTTCAGTTTCAAGGATCAGTCTCGGCACCTCCACAGGCCGCCCGTGTTCATCCAATGCAACCATGGTAAAAAAGGCTGTAAGTGCAGTTATGGGTGGCTGATCACTGCTTAAATCCTCTACCTCCACGCGTACAGCCACCTCCATGGAACTTCTCCCCACAAATACCAGCTGACCTTTACAGGTAACCAGCTGCCCCACAAGTATGGGCTGATAAAATTCCAGCTCATCCACCCGTGCTGTTACCACATTTCGCCTGCAGTGCTTTCTTGCCACCACATACGCTGTGTTATCCATCATCTTCATTATCTCACCGCCATGGATATTGCCAGCCGGGTTTGCCTGCTCCGGCAACACAATTTGGGACATAACAGTTTTTGAATATGAGACAGGTTTAGCCTCCAAAATCATCACCTCTGCATATCAGTTTATTTAATGCTCATCATAACAATTAGTTGTATCACGTTTATTTTAAACAGCGTTACCACACAACTCTGTGCACTGCAAAAAATTTAAAATATTGACTTCTTCTACTATGCTAAAGATTATATACCATGAAGACAAAAATTAAAACGGCTATTTTAACATCCATCATTGACACAGGCCCTTACAATGGTGTATCTTAAGGTTTGTATACATCAATCGCCCAAATAAATATTTCAAGCAACCAACGAAGACAAAACATAACCGTTAACTCACAGGGAAGGTGGAAAAATTGCAGGTTAAGTGGTTAAAAGGTACAGACGACCTTACAGATGCATACAATATACGCTTTAAGGTATTCGTAGAAGAGCAAAACGTTCCTTCTGACCTTGAAATAGACGACGTCGATGGCATCGCTCATCACATCGTAGTATATCAGGATGGCATTCCCGTAGGGACTGGCAGAGTATTTGAGCAGGACGGGCGATACTACCTAGGGCGAATCGCTGTTTTGAAGGAATACAGAAAGCAGCACATAGGTTCCCTCATAGTCAGGCTACTGCTTCAAAAAGCCTTTGAATGGGGTGCACAAGAAGTACACATCCACGCTCAGACCTCTGCGGTAAACTTTTATAAAAAATTAGGGTTCATCCCTTACGGTGAACCCTATGATGAAGCCGGAATTGAGCACATCAGCATGGTGGTTTATAAAGGTACACATGAAAAAGAAAACAAGATTTAAAATTACCTTACCAACTCCTCCGCCAACTTCTTTGCCAGCTTGACGGCACCGTTGGCATCTTCAGCATAACCATCGGCCCCTATTTCATCGGCAAACTGTTGTGTGACGGCCGCTCCACCCACCATAAACTTACACCTCAGCCCTTCCTTTTTGGCCAGCGCTATCACCTCTTTCATCTGAACCATGGTGGTGGTCATAAGTGCTGACAATCCAACGATCTGAGCGCCGGTCTCCTTTGCCTTCTCGATTATGACTTCAGCGCTTACATCTTTGCCAAGGTCAATGACTTCAAATCCGTGATTCCTCAGCATGAGCGCCACTATGTTCTTCCCTATGTCATGTATATCTCCCTTGACAGTGGCTAGTATCACCTTTACCTTTTTCTCCTTTGCATCAGCAGCCTCTTCTTCAAGCATGGGTTCAAGGTGCTCAAAGGCCTTTTTCATGGCCTCGGCGCTCATAAGCAGCTGTGGAAGGAAGTACTCTTTCCTCTCAAAAAGTTCCCCCACATGAGTTATGGCGGGTATAAGATATTCATCCATCAAAGTCCGCGGAGCTATGCCTTGCGCTAAAGCGCTCTCAACTACGGATACAATGCCGTGATGGTCACCATTGACTACGGCATCAAAAACCCGCTGTGCAGTTTTTTCTTTGGTTGAAACGTCGTCCACACCGTCAACATCATCTTTTTTGCTATCCATACCTTCTACCTTCCCCAATGATGTATCTCTCGCTGCATCTTCAGCGGTATAGACAGCGCTATCATCAGCTCCCTGTTTAATAGCCTTTTTATCTACTCTGATACCTTTATCACCGCTTACGGCAGCACCGTCTATAGCAGCATCGTCATGATAGTGCGTCATGCTCTTCTCTGCTTTCTGCTCTACCGATTTCCCCATTCCTGAGTCGGCATCTTTCGCCTTTATCCGGCTATCACCTTGTTGCTTGCCAGCTTGTGTAAAATACTTTATATACCTCTGGCTGTACAAGTCCCTACCCAATAGCACTTCAGAGGCCATTTTAATGTTCATCACCGTCTGGCTCAAGGGATTGACTATGGCCATGGTAAGCCCTTTGCTCATAGCCATGGCCAAAAAAGCCGCATTGAGCCAAGCTCGCTCGGGCAACCCAAATGAGACGTTGGACAGGCCAATTATGGTGTTATACCCAAAGCTGTTACTACACCAGTCTATTAAATTTAACGTCTCAACTGCCTGCTTCTGATTAGATGAAACCGCCATCACCAGCCCGTCGACTACTATGTCCTCCTTTTGATACCCCATCATTGCAGCACGCTCAAATACCTCCTGTACCACCTTTTGCCTCTCATGAGCTGTCAGTGGTACACCTTCATCGGTAAGCGGCAGAAGTATGAACATGGCACCGTATTTGGCCGCAATGGGCAATAGCTTCTCTATCTTCTCCTTCTCAAGGGATATGGAGTTGACAAGGGCCCTCCCCGGATAGATTCTAAGTCCTCGCTCAAGCGCTTCAATATTGGAAGAATCCAAGCACAGCGGAACGTCCACAGCTGATACCAGGGTATTTATGACATCCACTATTGCACTTGGCTCGTCAATGCCCGGCATACCTACATTTATGTCCAGCATATCGGCCCCTTTTTCAACCTGTTCTACTGCAAGCTGGCGGACATACCCATAGCTTTTCTGCTTCAAAGCCTCCTGAAGCAGCGGCTTGCCTGTGGGATTAATCCTCTCGCCCACCACGACAAATGGGTTGCCCGCTCCAATGAATACCGTCTTTCTGGCTGATGTAACTGCCGAACCCTGAGGTTTTGACGGAAGCAGTGGCTTTATATCCTTTACATTTTTTACAATCTCTGCCACATACTCAGCCGAAGTACCGCAGCATCCGCCTATCAAGTTGGCCCCTGACTGTGCCAACAGTCTGGCATATCGTCCAAACTCCTCAGGCCCCATGTCAAACACCGTCATGCCATTCACCAGCTTTGGCAGCCCCGCATTGGGCTTTGCCAGCAACGGCACTTTAGCATAGGGCCTCATTTGCTCTATAATGCTCACCATCTTATCGGGGCCGGTGGAACAGTTACACCCCACCACATCCGCCCCCAAGCTTTGGAGGGTGATGAGCGCCGTCACCGGGTCAGTACCGGTCAGCGTCCTCTCCCCTTCCTCAAACGTCATGGTGACCCACACTGGAAGGTCGCAGCTTTCCTTCACTGCCAATAAAGCCGCCCTTGCCTCCTGGATATCAGTCATAGTCTCTATAACAAACAGGTCAACTCCACCTTCAAGCAATCCCCTTACCTGTTCATTGTAAATCTCTACCGCTTCCTCAAACGAAAGGTCGCCCAGAGGATAAATGTACCTCCCCGTGCTGGATATATCTCCAGCCACAAGGGCGTGCTGACCGGCAGCCTGTTTAGCAAGTTTTGCTAGTTGACAGTTTATTTTAAACACCCTATCTCCTACACCGAAGTATTCCAGCTTTATGCGGTTGGCCCCAAACGTAGCCGTATATATGACACGGGCACCGGCTTTTACGTAACCTTGCTGTATATCCAACAAGACATCAGGGTGCTCCAACGCCCACAGTTCTGGACATACCCCAGGCGGCATCCCCTTTTTCTGAAGCTCGGTACCCATAGCCCCGTCCAACACTACTATACTTTTATCCATCAGCTGCTTTAAAGTCGCCCACTTCACTCGCATCCAACCCTTTCAATCCAAATTTTGATCCTATTCGGCTAAGCTTTAACCTCCGCCACTACTGATTGGTCAGCAAGCTCTACATCGACTTTTTTTCATAACGGCAGCCTATCACAACACAACCATTTTTGCTATACTTATAACTTTTATCTCCGTCTGATATACAAACTAGCACTTCCTATTATCTACAGGCTTCTTAAAGTAAGCTCTCCTTTAGGATCCTGACCACCATATTCACCCTGTTAAAAGGCGTTATCAGGTACAACCCATCCACGTGTTGCTTCACATTATTTATCAGCTCAACCGCTATTTCAATGCCCACCTCTTCAGCTTCCTGCCTGCTCATATCCGGCCTGAAGCGCTCAATATAACGGGAAGGTATGGATATCCCTGGTATTTCGTTGTTTAAAAAGAGAGCATTTTTATAACTTACAATGGGCATAATGCCTCCCAAAATTTTCACCTTTTCGGTGGCTTTGAGCCTAGAGAGATATTCTATGACTTCAGAATCAAAGATAGGCTGTGTCAGAAAAAATCTTGCTCCATTTTCCACCTTGCGCCACATCCTAGCTATCTCGGCATCTTTGTTTTGAACATTGAGATTCAACGCTCCCCCTACTATATAAGGGTCTTGACCGAAAAGCTCGCTGTTCATCTCTTGTATGAGGGCCATAAGTTTAAACGAATTCAAATCAAACACGCTTTTTACAGAACTCTTTTCGGCCTCCGGTATGGGATCGCCGGTCACAACCAACAAATTGCGTATACCTTCCGCATATCCTCCAAGCAGCAACGATTTCAGGCCAATTAGATTATGGTCCCTGCAGCACAGATGGGGTATTACTTCTATGCCTATTTCCCGCTTTATCTTGGCAGCTAGCATCATAGAATTCAGGCGAGGCCTAGCCAGCGGCGAATCGGCCACGGTAACGGCAGCGACGCCGTTCTGCTTTAAAATCATCGCACCCTCCATGACCTTTTCTACGTTGACATCAAAAGGTGGGTCAAGCTCCACCACAACCGGAAATTTCCCCTCAACAACCTTAGGATAAAAATCATTTTTGTGCACAGCAATATGCCAAACTTTACGTACAAATGTAGGTTCCCTGCGCTCTTTGCCAGTAAACTCAGCCAGCTTGTCCCGCAGTTTGCTTATATGTAATGGAATCGTACCGCAGCAGCCACCCAATATTTTTACGCCCAGTCTGGCTACATCCATCATAACGTTTGAAAAGTATTCGGGATTGCGGGTATACACTGTTCTTTGGTGAACAATCTCGGGATAGCCGGCATTGGGCATGGCTGACACTACGTCCCCAGAAAAATCAAAAGCCTTTATATTGTGATAAAGATGTGCAGGCCCGACACCACAGTTAAAACCATAGGCATCTATGTACGGTATGGTCTTTACCTCTTTAATGACCCTGGAAATGCTTATGCCTTTCCTAGTATAGCCATCAACCGTTGTAGCAAACTGAACCAAAACAAAGGCCTGATTGTTTTTGCTCTTTATATACTGGGTAACCTCACGCAAATAATCGGTGCTACTCAATGTTTCCAATACAAATATATCGGCTCCTGCTTCAATAAAGGTATCTACTATGAAGCAATATTCATCCAATACAAGCTCGGGGACTACTTCTTTTTTGTCGAAGGTCATCTCGGGTAGAGGCCCTATATCTGCGGCAATAAACACCTCTCTACCCCGGGTAGCTTGCAGCGCAATCTCGTATCCCCTAGTTATGATGCGTTTTAACCTTTCTCTTGAAACATCCAACGTCAAGGTATTGGCAGAGAAAGTATTGGTTCGTATAAGCCTTGCCCCTGCCTGGATATATTCCTCATGGATAGCCCGTATGACCCCCGGTTCGTCCTCATTGGCCAATTCTGAAAAAGCGACGTCCTTGCCGGTTATCTGGGAATAATACGTACCCATGGCGCCATCTGCCAATAGAATATTGTTCTCCATGTATTCCTTTATTGTCATCATTCAATGCTCCTTTTGGTCATTATATCCCCTCAGCATCATTTTATTTATCCATTTTACTCAAACATTACAATAAATACAAGCAAAAAAATCGTTATCCATCAGCCAGCATTCAGACCAGGGATACTCAGGATCGTGAACAAGACATCATCCGACTCCAAATTCATCTTTAACCCATATTCAATCAAACCCTCTATAATCTTGTTGCTTACATCTTTTGGCAAACTCACCTTAAACCACTTATTATTGTAATTTACTGTTTCGTAGTGCAAAAGCCCTTCTGTTACCTCCTCTGAGGTCAAACTATCTATCTCCTGGAAATCCCCTATACAAGCTACCACCAACAGAGTATTCAAACCGCCATCCGAGGCGAGAAAATAAAAGATATAAGGATGTCTATCTATTAACCCTTTAACCCATTTCCTTATAGAAGGCACCTTGTATATCTCTTCAAGGCTTTCTGGATACCCTTCAAAATTCAGAATTAATTTGCTCTTTAAAACATCCTCTTTTTCCTCCGCTTGCTTTATAAACGAATCTACAGCACTGTAATCCAACCTTTCAACCTCATCCCTGGATATGATCAAACTGGTCACTTCGTCATGCAAAGGCGCCATCTTTGATACTCATCTCCTTGCCATTGAATTTTTACAGCTTATATATAAAGCATTATACTATTAAAAACATGCGGCAAAGGTACTTGAATGTCCGCCAGCCCCGCTTCATACACAGCTCTAGGCATTCCATAAACCACGCAAGATTCTTCAGCCTCCACAATAACATGGCCGTTATATCTTTTAACAGCCCTGCAACCTTCAAGCCCATCGTTACCCATACCCGTAAGAATGACCGCCAGTAATCGCTCCTTATAAATTGGTGCTGCCGAATTGAGGGTGATATCTACAGACGGCCTGTACAATATCTTTTCATCAGAACTTTCTTGTACCTTTAAGCCCACCTTCCCATCTTGCCTTTTGTACAACGTCGTTTGAAAGCCTGCAGGGGCAATATAGATTTTCCCTGGTTCCAGAATATCGCCATTTTCTGCTTCTTTTACTCGTAAATTGCAAAAAGCATCAAACCTCTCGGCCAAAGACCTGGTAAAACCTGGAGGCATGTGTTGAATCACAAGAATTGGCACGGGTGTATCCTTCGGAAAATATGGAAGTATAGACTGCAGGGCAGCCGGTCCCCCCGTAGAGCAGCCAATTATCAACAAATCTACAGCGTTTTTGGTAGTAAGTTCTTTTTCCGTTACCGGCGATTTTAAAATGCCATCCATCATTTTAGAGAGACTTTTGGAATCCTCCTTTTTTAGCTGGCTGCTCTCGCTTTTCTTCTTGGCATTTGCAGCTACGGCCTTTAATCTTTCTAAAAAGTTCTTTACCACTTCTGACCCAGCATCGTTGCTTAAAAGTTGACCTTTCAAATAAAAATCCACAGCACCCAATTCTATGGCCTTAAAAGCCAATGCGGGGTCCTTATCGGTCTGATTGCTCAGCATTATCACCGGAACAGGGTAAATTTTCACGATTTCTTGCAGGGCAGTCATTCCATCCATCTCTGGCATTTCGATATCCATGGTCACAATATCCGGTTTTAGCATCTTAACCTTCTCTATGGCCTCAACGCCGTTTCTGGCAATTCCTGCAACAAAAAGCTGCGGATCTTTCTCAATCAATAAACCTATATACCTTCTCATGACCGCTGAGTCGTCCACTACTAAAACGCCGTATCGCTCCATTTTATATTTTTTCTCCTTTCTTGTAGTAAAAAGTGGAAGGGGTATAGATAGCTTTAAAACCCGTTTTTAGATGAGTTATAGATTCAGCATGGCCCAAGAACAAATAGCCACCGGGATTCAATATGTCATAAAAAGCATCGATTATCTTCTTTATCGCGGCATCATCAAAGTATATCAAAACGTTCCTGCAAAAAATTATATCAACTTTACCCATCTTTTCCCTCATTTTATCATCTAAAAGATTAATGTATCTAAACTCAACCATTTCCATTATTGATTCCTTGACTTTGTAATAGTCTCCAAACTCGATAAAAAACCTATTATAAAATTCTGGGGGCATCCTTCGAAAGGACATTGACTTTTTCTTATATAGCCCACTCTTTGCTTTGTGTAACGCTTTCTTATTAATATCTGTAGCTATTATCTTCACAGCCCCTTTACTTAACAGCCCACTTTGCTCTACCAACATCCCAAGAGTATATGGTTCTTCGCCTGTTGAACAAGCCGCCGACCATATCAACAGTGGATTTTCAGGAGTACGCTTTACGTACTGAGGAAGAACTTCTTTTTGAAATTCTTCAAGTGCATTTTCTTCCCTAAAAAAATAGGTCTCATTGACGGTTATCAACTCCACAAGTGCATCCCATTCATTGGGCTCTATTTTAAGATATCCGCAGTATTCCCATGCAGACAACCCAAGCGCATTTAATCTATCTTTAATTTTCGATTCCAAGGCTGAAATATCCTTCCTGTAGTCAATTCCACAATAATTATATATCATTTCTGCCAATTTCGTTAAGCCAACTTCTTCTGTTTTCAAGACTACCTAAACCCCTTCCCAGCAAAAATTTGTCAAAATTTATGGACATAGATAATTAGCGGAGGAAGAAAAATTCCCCCGCCAATTATCATTATTTAACTATCATTTGCTTGTTTACGTTGCCCAGCACATCTTTTATTTCCTCTACATACTTAATAATTTCCCCAGCCGCGGAGGCTATTTTCTCCATCTCGGTATTGCTAACACCCACAACATCACTTATTTCAGACACAGTCTGCATAACCTGCTCAGCTTCATTAATCTGAGATTTTGCTACTTTCATAATATACTCAACTTGTTCAACAAGGCCCTTCATATTAATAAGCACGCTCTCAACATTTGCGTTCTGATTCTTAACAATCTCAGCAATCTGTTTTACCTGTTCTCGAGAATTGCTTACTCCCTGTACAATCTCATTCACACCTTTCGCCTGATCTTTAACCGCAGCAGCAATTTGATCAGCCTGTATCGTGACATTTTCCACTTCTTTCACTATGTTCTGCCCTTGCTTGGCCTGCTCCTTCACCGCTACCGTGATCTGCCTTACCTGCTCGCGTGCGTTGCTTACCCCCTTCACTATCTCCTCTACTCCCCTGGCCTGCTCTATCGTCGCCTGCGTCACCTGCGCCGCCTGGTTCGCTACATTGTCCACCGCCTGCACTATGTTCTGCCCTTGCTTGGCCTGCTCCTTCACCGCTACCGTGATCTGATTTATTTCTACATCTATATTTCCAATCCCGCCAATAATCTTTTCTATCACTCTCCCCATCTCATTCCCCAGTTTGGTTCCCTGTTCTGCTTTTTCTTTACCCAATTCAATCGTTTTTATCGCCTGCTCCGTCTCTTTCTGAACGCCTTTAATCAAAGCTGCAATTTCTTTTGTAGCAGTGGCTGTCCTTTCAGCAAGCTTTCTGACCTCGTCAGCAACAACAGCAAAACCTTTTCCGTGCTCTCCCGCCCTTGCAGCCTCAATGGCGGCATTTAATGCCAGCAAATTGGTCTGTTCAGCTATATCATCGATTACTTCCGTTATGCTGCCTATCTTTTCTGAACTTTCTCCTAGGCTATTCATTACACTGCCAGCGTGGACAATAGCCTCCGCAATTTCTTTGAGTGCAGATAAAGTCTCCTGTACAGCTTTCTGTCCTGTTTCAGCTTCTTCTCTCAAATTACTGCTTAGCTTGCTAACATTATCTGCATTCCCCGCTACCTGGTTGATGGACGCCACCATCTCCTGAATAGCCGCCGCCATCTCCTCCGCTGAACCCTTCAAGCTCTCCGCATTCCCTGCTACACCCTTTATCGACTTGCTCATCTCCTCTATCGATGCCGATATCTCCTCCACAGAGCTGGCCGTGCTCTCTGCATTCCCCGCTACCTGGTTGATGGACGCCACCATCTCCTGAATGGCCGCCGCCATCTCCTCCGCTGAACCCTTCAAGCTCTCCGCATTCCCTGCTACACCCTTTATCGACTTGCTCATCTCCTCTATCGATGCCGATATCTCCTCCACAGAGCTGGCCGTGCTCTCTGCATTCCCCGCTACCTGGTTGATGGCATCAGTCATGCCTTTGAGCAAAGCAGTAGTTTGTTCCAAAAACTTATTTAGCTGTTGAGCGCTCTTATTTAACTCGTGAATTGACTCTAAAAGTTTCGATAGCATTTTAGAAGTAGACTCCATTGTAGCAGACTGTTCACTCACATTCTTTACAAAATGCGCAACAGTACTTGATACCTCTCTGAGTTTTTTGTCCAATACATTAGCTTCATTAACAGCAGTGTTTAATTTTTGAAAAATTCCGGAGTTTTTCATAAACTTCAACGCGAGATTTCTAGAAATACTTGTCATTGATATTACCTCCTTTGTAAACCTTTTGTAAATTTTTTAATAATCCTTACTTAATTTGGTATATACCTACTGAATGTGGTATAATTATATTGGTGGTTTTAATATAAGGTTTTTCTATTCGTTCACAGCAATCAGCTCATGATTGCTGTCTTTTTTAATTTTCCTTTCGCTTACCATCTTCATAATGCCTGCAACATCCAATATACAAGCCACACTTCTATCGCCCAGTATCGTCGCTCCAGATATCCCTTCAACTTTTCCTATATAAGCTCCCAGATTTGTAACCACCACTTCTTGATTGCCTATAAGCTCATCAACCACCAGGCCTAGGCGCTTTTCAGCCATTCCAAGCAAAACGATCAAGATATTTTTTCTTTCTTTCACCCTTGGAATTCCGAAGTAGTCATGCAACCATACTAGGGGAATGGCCTTGTTTCTTATAACCGTCACAGCCTGACCGTTAACAAACTCAATTGCCTTTCGTGGTTGCCTGACAATTTCAATCACATTGTTCATCGGTATAGCGTAGGTCTCATTGCCAATCTTCACCAGAAGACCTTTAAGTATCGCCAACGTCATAGGGAGCTTTATGGGCAGTTTTATCACAAATTTTGTACCAGCTCCGGCATAGGTTTCAACATCGATCACCCCCTTCAATTTTTCAACGCAATTCTTCACAATATCCATTCCGACCCCACGCCCTGAAATATCATTCACCTCATTAGAGGTCGAAAATCCAGGCTGGAATATTAGGTTAACAAGCTGCTCATGTGTCATGGTATTTGCCTCTTCTTTAGATATAATCCTCCTTTCAATAGCCATACGTTTTATCTCCTCTAAATCTATGCCCGCACCATCATCCTCTACTGTTATGATTACATTGCTATCTTTGGGCAATGCCGATATGCGCAGCATACCCTTTTCAGGTTTACCCAACCTCTTGCGGACTTCTGGGCTCTCAATCCCATGGTCTACAGCATTTCGGATGAGGTGGATCAGCGGATCTGTAATGTCCTCAACTATCGTCCTGTCTATCTCAGTCTCACCCCCCTCAAGTATAAGCTCAACTTCTTTGTTCAATGAACGTGTCAAGTCCCTCACAATCCTAGGAAACCTATTGAAAAGCTGCTGCACCGGGATCATGCGGGTCTTCATAATAGCTTCTTGCAGTTCATCTATGAGCACCGATACATGGTTTGAAATGCTTATCAGATCATCTACTGTTTCATCGGTAGGATATTTGTTATGTAAGTCATTTCCTGCTTGAGCAATTCGTATCTGCTCAATAACCAGTTCTCCCACTAAATCCATCATCCTCTCCAAGCGTTCCACTTCTATCCTTACCGTACGCCCCGACATCCTCTTCGTCTCATCAGCACCCTTGGCATTCATTGAGCCGTTAAGATCAGAGCATAAACTTTTACCCTCATTTTCTGACAGCTTCATTATTTCAGGAGAATTAAAGGAATAAGGAAATACATTAACCTCTTCCACATCCACCAATCCATTCCTTACCTCATACTCCAGCTCATCGGCGCCCATCTGTGTGATGACCAAAAAACAGACTTTGTCAATCTCTTCATCCCTCACATCAATCGCATCAGGAACCATGCCTATAACAGTACCACGTTCATTAAGAAAATTCTTGACTGTATAGGCCCTGGCCAACTTCATCTGACAATCTTTAGCAATTTCCACTTGACACACCCATACATTCTGTCCTATCTCCACTGCCTGCTTTACCTGCTCCTCCTGTTTAGCATCGAGCGCAAACAATTTCTGCCGGACATCAGCCCTTTCCGCTTCTTCGGCAGCGTACACATCACTGCTTCCCGCTAAAATCCCTTGCAATTTTGCCATAATTGGGCGTATATCAGTGTTAATACAATATCTATCCACAACGAATTCATCCTTCAAAGCCTTTAAACAGTCCAGGCATTCCAATAGAACATCAACCACAGGTCTAGAAACCTTAAGCATATGGTTCCTAATCCTGTCCAAGACATTTTCCATTTCATGGGTAAGGACTTTCATCTGCTCAAATCCCACAGCTGCAGAAGAACCCTTGAGGGTATGAGCCGCCCGAAACAACTTCTGCACTATCTCAGGGTTATTAATATCCTTTTCTAGTTCCACTATCCCATTTTCGAAAAGAAGAATCTGTTCTTCCATTTCACCAATAAATAAATTTATGATTTCAAGATTTTCAAATATATCGCTCATATTACACCTCCTTTCTCACTCATGAAGCACCTTATCAATCTTTAAAATGCTTATCACGCCTTCATCGGTTATTCCTATGCCTTCGAAATAGGCACCATCAATTCCCGCCACCATCTCAGGGGGAGGTTGTATGTTAGAAAATCTGAGTACTTGATTCACCTTATCGAAAACAATGCCCACCATTTCATCTCTGCTCTTTACCACGACTATACGAGTCTTTTTAGTAGTGGTATAGTTGGGCAGGCCAAATCTCTTATGAAGGTTAACTACCGGTATGATTTTCCCCCGGAGATTTATGATGCCCTCCAAAAAAGGTTTGCTGTTATGAACGGGTGTAATAGGCTGCATCTTGATAATTTCATATACATCACCAATTTTTAACGCATATTTCTCATTTGCCAGCTCGCAAACAACATATTGGCTGGTCAAAAGGTCCTCCATTTCTTTTCACCTCCTTCTAAGCAACTGTTTATTTTATCACTTACCACCAAGTTGTAGAAGACATCCACAATCTTGGGGTCAAACTGGGTGCCACTGTTCTTTTTTATCTCAGCAATAGCCTCATTCTCACTCAAGGCCTTGCGATATACCCTATCATGAGTCATAGCATCGTATGCATCCACTACCGCCAGGATGCGACATAAAAGCGGTATCTCTTCTCCCTTCAGCCCCCTGGGATAACCTTTACCATCCCAGCGCTCGTGATGGAACAATATATACTCCGCTACAGCCGATAATTCAGGAATATTTTGAACTATACGATAGCCAATTTCACAATGCTGCTTCATCTCTTCCCATTCTTGAGGAGTCAAAGGACCTGGCTTCTTTAAAATGCTTTCCTTTATCCCTATTTTGCCAACATCGTGTAGTACCGCCAAAAGCGCTAGTTCATCCAAATCTTTATGAGGCAAACTCATTTCTTTGCCAATCGCAATTGAATACGTTTTGAGGCGCTCAGCGTGTTCCTGTGTTTCGATGCTTTTAATATGCAAAGTGGTAACAAGAGTGTTGATGACTGTGTTATGGTAGCTCTCATTGACCATCAACTTCCTACGATACATGAATTCTTCTGCCTCTTTTACAGCCTCTTCTAAATCTTCCTTCTGGCACTTCTTTATTGCATACCCCATGACCACACTCAATTGGACCTTTGTGTCGCCTGCCGCAAAACAGTTATCTTGTATTCTGACAATCACCTCCCTCACTACATCCAAATCAGCGTGTGGCAAAATAACAAGAAACTCATCTCCTCCCCAGCGAGCAACTAAATCATTTTTACGCGTACTCTTTTTTAAAATCTCAGCAGTCTTTTTTAGGAGTTTATCGCCTTCTTCACATCCGAAAACATGGTTAACAAATCTCAAACCATTGACATCAACCACAATTATCCCTATAGGAAATACATCCTCCCCTTTTAACCTCTTAATGTACTTTTCCATCGCTTTACGGTTGTAAACACCCGTCAACAAATCATAGGGCCCCAACCACTGATCCCTAAACCAAATCCCTTCATCAACAACATTGTGAAACACCGCTATAGCGCCAAAAAGTTCTCCTCTGTCATTTTTTATTGGCATCACTCGACTGATCATCACGGCCTTAGGCCCTTGCTTCGTATGAACTATAGTGCGCCCGACCCTTTCGATAGGTATTCCTTTCCTTAAAACCTTCTCTACAGGATTTTCTATCACCTCTTCCCCTGTCTTTTCGTCTATTACTTTAAATACCTGACAAAAAGGTCTGCCTTTTATCTCTTCTTTAAACCCTATAATTTGCTGGGCTGATGGATTTAAATCCACTATCCCACCTTTTTTTTCAATAATAACAATCCCTTCATCTACACCCAGCATAGTAGCCTTAAACAAGAGATCAACACTTTCCCTTCTGTCCACCTCATGATTCCCTTCCTGACGTATATTTTTAAAGTGAATTTTTAAAATATCACCTTACATTTAATAAAGCTTACATGGTTTTCACCCTCCCATTTACCCTTGGCACTTTGACAATTAATAATAAAAAGGCCCCTTTCACCAATCACCCAACGCAGCCCACACCCCTTTTTGAAGCTCCAGCGAAAGCGGGCCTTTATAGACACAATTCCATATGTAAATTATAAACAAATTTAACCATAAATTTACATTTAATACATTAAATACCCCCCCCCCCCCCTGCGAACATATGTTCTCATTACGCCATGTGCATAATTATACGACTCTAGTACACTCATTTCATCCTCTACCTTATTAATTGACATTTCTCTTAGGCGGCATGTCAACATGATATATATATATCCCCCACTTATAAAATTGTATATATATGCACAACCATAAAGAATAAACCTCTTATCGCCATATGCGAAAGAGGTTTCGTTCTTGAACAACGTCTCATATTCAATTGCCAACTCACTACCATATTTCGACATTTTCATAAACCTTAATTATAGTATACATGCCATAGCACTACATTGCAAAAGGAATAATTTCCTATATTTTTGGGACTATATTCCTGCTTCATTTGCTGCTATACCTAGTATTAATTATCTAACTTGGACTATACGCCATATCTACCGTTTCTACGATATTCGACAAACTTTTTATTTAACCCATTATTAAACTCTTTCCTTTCATCCTTTATTCTTAAAAATCACCCTTACTCCTTGAGGCGTATCCTCAAGTATAATACCACGGGCTTTAAGCTCATCACGTATTTGATCAGCCAGTGCCCAGTTCTTTTCTTTTCGCGCCTGTTGCCTTTTCTCAATCAAAGCTTTAATCTCAGGGTCAAGCTCTTGCCTGGGGTCCTTCCTCAAAAGCCCCAGTACGCCTGTCAACTCATCCAAAAGCGCATAGGCCTTTTCCACAGCCTGCTTTGAACTGCCGGCACTCAGCTGAGAATTTATATCCCTCACCATATCAAAAATAACAGCCAGTGCATCCGCGGTATTTATATCATCATCCATCGCCTCTTCAAACCTGAGTTTATACCCAACAAGCCTTTGAATAAAGGCTTTCTCTTCTTCCGATGGCTCCTTACAAGGAGCATTTTCTATCAAATGCAGTAGATTAGCTTTACAGTTGTACAGGCGCTCCAGGGCACTCTGGGCTTGTTTTAGCATATCTTCGCTAAAATTTATAGGATTGCGATAATGAGCTGAAAGCATGAATAGGCGCACCACTTCTGGATCAAACCGCTTCATTATCTCACGCACAGTAAAAAAATTGCCCAGCGATTTTGACATCTTCTCGTTGTTGACGTTGATGTATCCGTTGTGCAGCCAATACCTTGCAAAGGGCTTACCGGTAGCCGCCTCGCTTTGAGCGATTTCGTTCTCATGATGTGGAAAGATAAGGTCCTGGCCTCCGGCGTGTATATCGATGGTCTCCCCCAGATACTTCATGGCCATTACCGAACACTCTATATGCCACCCAGGCCTTCCCTTGCCCCATGGGCTATCCCAGCCAGGCTCACCCGGCTTTTGAGCCTTCCACAGGGCAAAATCCATGGGATTTTTCTTACCCTCTTCTACCTCCACACGCGCCCCTGCCTCCAATTCCTCCAATTTTTGGCCTGAAAGCTTACCGTATTCAGGAAAAGCCGAGGTATCAAAATACACATTGCCGTTTATTTCATAGGCCACTCCCTTTTCAATCAACTTCTTAATCAAATCTATCATGTCGTCGATATGCTGGGTAGCCCTAGGATGAAAGGTTGCCCTCTTTATACCCAGAGCATCAGCATCTTTAAAGTATTCATCGATAAACCTGTCTCCCAACTCCTTTACCGTAATACCCTCTTCGTTGGCGCGCTTGATCATCTTATCGTCTATGTCGGTGAAATTTTGCACGAACACTACTTTGTAACCCTTATACTCCAAATACCTCCTTAAGGTGTCAAATATGATGAAAGGGCGGGCATTTCCTATGTGAAAATAATCGTATACCGTCGGCCCGCAGGAATACATGCGTACCTCCCCTTCATGTAGGGGAACAAATTCCTCTTTCCTCTTAGTAAGAGTGTTATACAACTTCATTTTTATACCTACCCTCCAATTCCTGTACTTTCTTTTCCAGCATACTGATTCTGTCCAATATCTCTTTAATCTGTTCAGCCACCGGGTCAGGCAGGCGCACTTGATCCAGGTCAATCTCGTCCCTGGCGGACGCGACCCGCTTGTTATCTTTTTTAACTATCTTCCCTGGCACGCCTACCACCGTGCAATTTGGCGGCACCTCGCTTAAAACCACGGCATTGGCCCCTATCTTTGAATTGTCGCCTACCTTGAAAGGTCCCAAAACTTTTGCTCCAGCGCTTATCACCACATTGTTGCCTATGGTGGGATGGCGCTTCCCAGTTTCCTTACCGGTCCCACCTAAGGTAGCTCCCTGGTATATGGTCACATTGTTCCCTATTTCAGCGGTTTCACCAATTACTACGCCCATCCCGTGATCTATAAATAATCCCTCGCCAATTTTTGCAGCGGGGTGTATCTCTATACCAGTGATAAACCTGTTAAACTGCGAGATGAGCCGTGCTATAAGCTTAAAACCTTTACCATAAAACCAGTGCGCTATTCGATGCAATAGGATAGCATGAAACCCTGGATAACACAATATGACCTCCAGAGCATTCCTGGCAGCAGGGTCCCTTTCAAGTACAGCCTGTATATCCTTGCGAATGCGGTCAAACATATGTCTCCCCCCTTCTGTAAAATAAAAGCCTTCATCCCTGGATTCAGAGACGAAGGCTTCCGCGGTTCCACTCTGATTGGGTATGCTTGAATCAAGCAATACCCCACCTCTCTCGCCATAACGTGGCACAACCGGTACCCTCTACTCGCCCACAACGCTTTCAAGGATACAGCTCCCGGGCGCACTTTCAGCACGTCCTGTATCCAGGGCAACTCTCAGCGCAGCCATTGCCCCTCTCTGTGGATTTGACATGCCTACTCTTCCCGTTCACAGCCATTGTTCCTTTTTATTTTATACCACAGTTTACTTGCTTAAAACTATTTTTATTCGTGGTAATTCATTATATTATATCCGCCGTAAACAAGTCAATGGGAGTAAAATGCAAAATCAAAACTACGACCTAAACCTTTCAATGACACTTTGGAGCCAACTTATAAAGCGGGTTATAGCCTCCCATACCCGTTGAAGCAACCCTTTATTCTCCTCTACCGTTTTGCGTATGTTATCCAAACGCTGCGTTATGTTCTCAAGCTGAGATGTTATGCGGTTTATATCAATATCTAACTTGCTTATCTTTTCCATAAGCGCAATGATCCTGTCAATTTGTTCCTCTGTAAGCTCTATGTTGAGCTCTTTAGCTATCTGCAGCACTATTTTTTTAATATCCTCAGGGTTTTTCACCTTCTCACGAATTACCCTCTCTTTTACTTCCTTGATCAGCGCCGCAGCCTTATCCTTACCTACATCCTGACCCAACTCACCTGTGGTTACCAATTCCTCATTTGCCACCTTCTTTGCCTGTTCGTTGAGCTGTTTGCCCGATACCTCCTCAAAAGCCTTAATTATGCCTGTAAGCGCCGCCGTACCCGACACCATAAACGGAGCGGCAGCCACTACGCGAGCGTCTTGTACCCCAGCTGTTGCCATAGCATTTGCATACATCTCCTTTGTAACCCAGCCTATGTTGTAGGTCTCAACCATCAAGCCTTCACCTTTTGGCAATGGTTTAACATAGGCACAGGATATAGCTCTGGTACCTATCTTATCCTCAGACACAAGCCCCTTTAGATAATCACGTTCTTCCTGGTTTGTCACCTTTATTATCTTTACCTCGTTGGCCTTTACGCCAAACAGGTTCAGCATCTGCTGTTGCTGTTTCTCGTTTAAGTCTGCACCCAGGCTGACCACTTCCTCACCTTTAGCCTGCACAAAGTTAAACTGGCCCATCATCAAAGCCACAGCGCAAAAACACGCTATCATCCAGTTTCTCATATAGAAACCTCCTCCTGTAATTATTATCGAGAGGCATATCAAGCGCAACACAAGTACATTCACTAGCTCCAGCAACACCTATTAAAACATCTCCAATATTCTGCTTTATGCATATTATACGAACCAAAAGGCCAAACAATTCAAGGAAATATTGAATCGGACCTATACAAGCAAAGCCACTGCGTAGGCAGCAATTCCTTCCCCGGCACCTATAAATCCTAAGCCCTCCGTCGTAGTGGCTTTAATGCTGACCCTGTCAGGATAAATCTCAAGCTGCTGCGCTATATTTACCCTCATCTCTTCTACATAAGGCGCTATCTTGGGCCTTTGAGCCACCACTATTGAATCGATATTCTCTATACGGTATGACCGTTGTATTATCAGCTCTCCCACTTTGCGTAGCAATATAAGGCTGGACGCTCCCTTGTATCTTTCATCTGTATCTGGAAACAGCTTGCCTATATCGCCCATTGCCGCAGCGCCAAGTAAAGCATCCATTATAGCATGGACCAACACATCAGCATCGGAATGCCCTTTAAGCCCTTTTTCAAAGGGAATAAAAACTCCGCCTAAAATCAAATCCCTGCCCTCCACTAGAGGATGTACGTCATATCCCATTCCTATCCTCATATCAACCCTCCCCGCAAGAACTCACGTGCCAAAATCAAATCTTCTCGCGTTGTAATCTTTATATTACCGTAATTGCCCATCACCATTTTAACAGGATGGCCCAGCCTTTCTACCAGCATAGCATCATCTGTACCATAAAACCCATCCTGCAGAGCTTTTTCATGAGCCTCCCATATTAGGTGGTATTTAAACGCCTGAGGAGTCTGCACTAGCCATAATTCATCTCGCTTAGGGGTACACACCACAAATTGCTCACCATCCACCTTCTTTATCGTATCCTTGACGGGAACGCCCATCACAGCAGCTCCGTATTTACCAGCCGCATGAATGCTGTCTTGTATCATCTGACCAGTAACAAAAGGCCTCACACCATCATGAATTACTACAATATCAACATCCTCAAATTTCATAAGGGCTTTAAGGCCATTGTATACTGACTGCTGGCGTTCCTGGCCACCTCCTACCACCAGTATATGTTTCTTAAACCCATATTTTCGCACTATTCCCCTTTCCACATATTCAATATCTTGAGCGGCCACTACCAATACTACAGCCTCAATGCTCGGATGCTCATCAAAGGCTTCAATAACATGCACAACCACTGGTTTATCCCCCAGCATCAAATACTGCTTGCTGACATCGGTACCCATTCGTTTGCCCTGCCCAGCCGCTACAACAATGGCATAATTTTTTTTGTCCATTGTATAAGGTCCATTCCTGGTCATCTAAACTGTACAAAACTGCACAAGTTTAGATGGCTGGGGTATTTCTTACCGCCTTTCAGGTTGTCCCACCCCCAGCAGGCGGTATTTGGGACAACCATAGTCCCTGCCCCAAGAAACAGGAACTCGCGTCCTTCTCCGGGTCTCCCCACTTGCCCTGAGTACATCACCCTCCTCAGGACAGAGACATCCCTCAATACCTTCTCAGGAGAGAGTGGCGTTACCACCACTACCTTGAGAACTCGCCAGAGTGTGTAGCTCTCGTTACAGGCACCAAGACTTGTTCCATCCAGTGGCCTCGGTACCTCCCCCGGCTCACTCCCAAGGCTTTGTAATAGTCTCATTGCCTTTTCTATCTCCTTTAATTGCCTCTTCTTTAGGTGTTTGTTCTTGACTGCTCTATTTACGTACTCTTCTAGCTCCTCCAATTCATCAGCATCTAAAGTATACAAAAAAAAGCAACGGAATACAATCCGCTGCCTGAAAGCCAATTTTTATTTTCATAACTATTTAGCTTACCTTATCCATGGATTTGGGCTTGGCAAAGATCATCCTACCTGCAGCCGTCTGAAGCACGCTAGTTACAAGTACCCCTATAGTCTCGCCCACATGTTTTTTGCCTCCATCAACTACAATCATGGTACCATCATCCAGATAAGCAACTCCCTGCCCTACTTCCTTTCCATCCTTGACAACTTGCACCACCATCTCTTCTCCGGGTAGGACTATAGGCTTCATGGCGTTTGCCAGTTCATTGATGTTGAGCACTGCCACACCTTGAAACTCGGCCACCTTATTCAAATTATAGTCGTTGGTAATGATCTTGCCGTTTAAAATACGAGCCAGTTTAAGCAGCTTGGTATCCACTTCCGCAACGTCATCAAAATCCTTTTCATAAATTTCCACCGGAATGTCCAGCTCTTTCTGAATGCGGTTAAGTATGTCAAGACCACGCCGTCCACGATTTCGCTTTAGAACATCTGAAGAATCGGCTATATGCCTCAACTCTTCCAGCACAAAGCTGGGGATAACCAAAGGTCCCTCTATAAACCCGGTTTTACATATGTCAAATATCCTACCGTCAATTATAACACTGGTGTCCAAAATCTTAGGTTGGCTGCGATAGCCGTCAAACACGACTTTATCCTTTGTTTTTCTTTGTGGAACCAACCAGTTAAGCTCATCCCTTCTCTTCATCGCAACGCTTATTCCTAAATATCCAAGGAGTATGTAAATAATCGTTGTAAGTGGAATTGAGACACCTGGTAACGCAATTTGATTTATAGGAAAGCTGACTAGATAAGCAATAAACAGCCCCACAACTAACCCGGCTACGCCCAACACAACATCGGTTAAAGGCATCTCCTGCAGCTTTTTTTCTATTCTTTTTGTGAATAGCACTATCGAAGATATAAGCCTATCAGATGAAACAAAGAAAATAATTGCAACCACAAAACAACACAAAAGGTATACGACGACGTCCTGATATGCCGGTATAAGCGTTATGTTCCAGTTATTGAGCAAGCTCGTTATCCACCAGGCCATTCCTGTGCCTATAGCTGCTCCACACCCCGTCAATATTGCTTTAATAATTTTTACCAGCACATCTTCACCTCCTATCCGTTTATCACACCCATTCCCCTTAAAAATCCCTCCCCTTATTAAATTAAAACTCCTCTCCCTTACGTAAAATTCAAAAACCAAAATATGCTGTTATTATTATTGACATTTTGCCAAATTTTATAAGTCAAAACGACACTTTTATCTAAGTAAAAAATTTACTTTGTAGCTTTTTCTAAGATTATGCTATCCACCAGCGCAGAAACCTCCTCTTCACTCACGTCTATCGATAACATCAGCTCGCTAATTAGAAACTGCCTGGCACTATTGAGCATCTTTCGTTCAGCGGCAGACAACCCTTTCTCCCTATCCCTTAAAGTAAGATTCCTCACTACATCGGCAATCTCATAAATATCTCCACTTTTTATCTTATCCATATTCAATCTGTAACGTTTATTCCAATTGGTGGGCATGCTGCTCTGACCATCATTTAAAACGCCTATCACTTTATCGACTTCCTCCCTGGATATAACCTGCCTCAAACCTATCTGTTCCACATTTTTGGTGGGGATCATCACCTTTATTTTCATCACAGGGAAATACAGTACATAGTACTCGTGCTTTTCACCAAGTATCTCCTTTTCCTCTATACCTTCCACAATGCCAGCACCGTGCATTGGATAAACCACTTTATCCCCCACCCTAAAAATCATGAAAAAAGCCTCCCTTTTTCTACAATATTTTTTTCATTATATCATAGATTAGCAATGTAGTCAATAAATTTAGTATTTTATCACACAGAAATTGGCCTTGTCAATACCGATAAAAAATAAAATGGCACTATTATCTATAAAAATATCATCTCTCCCAAAACAGGGAACATACCTCCATTTATCGTTCCTCTTGTTGCATTAAACCTCTTAAATACCCAAAATTACATCAAGAGCTTCTGAAATAGTCTCAACGCCTATCACGTCCATACCTTTGGGGACAATAAGCCCTTTCAAATTGTCATGGGGTACTACGCATTGCTTAAAACCTAATCTTAAGCTTTCGTTAATCCTTTTGTCAATATGGCTTATCCCCCTTACTTCACCTGTTAGTCCCACCTCACCCATCACCACCATTTCTGGGCTTACCGGGACGTTTCTAAAGCTGGAAGCGATGGCAGTGACAACGGCTAGATCAGCAGCTGGCTCCTCTATTTTGAGCCCTCCCGCGACATTCACGTAAGCATCTTGGTTATATAATTGCATTCCCACTCTTTTCTCCAGTACCGCCATAAGCAAAACAACCCGGTTATAGTCTATGCCAGTAGACATGCGCCGTGCTATACCAAATACAGTAGTGCTCACTAAAGCCTGCACTTCCACCAGCACCGGCCTAGTTCCCTCCATACTACACAACACCACCGAACCAGGCACTCCATGTGTTCGCTTAGAAAGTAAAATCTCAGACGGGTTTAAAACCTGTACAAGACCACTATCCCTCATCTCAAATACGCCAATCTCATTAGTAGAACCAAACCTGTTTTTTACCCCGCGCAGTATCCTATAACTGTGATGCCTGTCTCCTTCAAAATACAAAACAGTATCTACCATGTGTTCCAACACCCTAGGCCCTGCAATCGCACCTTCTTTCGTCACATGCCCTACTATAAATACGGTAATCCCTTGGCTTTTAGCCAGCTTCATGAATACTCCTGTGGCCTCACGAACTTGAGCTACACTCCCCGGCGCAGATGACAGCTGAGGCAAAAACACCGTTTGAATGGAATCTATTACCAAAAATTCTGGGTTTAAACTTTGAATATGAGATAGTATCACGTCCATGTTGGTTTCTGAAACCAGATACAAATTTCTAGCGTATATATTGAGGCGGCTGGCTCTCATCTTGACCTGTCTGACAGATTCCTCACCCGAGACATAAAGTACCCTTCCATGCTTGTTGGCTAGCGAGCTACACACCTGAAGGAGTAAAGTTGATTTGCCAATCCCAGGGTCCCCTCCTATCAATATCAGGGACCCTTTTACTATCCCCCCACCCAACACGTGGTCCAGCTCTTCAATTCCAGTATTATATCTTTCCTCGTCCTGCAGAACTATCTGCTCCAGCGCTTCAGGCTTAGAATAAATTACCATATGTATATCATCAGTATTGCGGCTGACGGTTTGTATTTCTTCCACAAAGGTATTCCACTGTCCGCAGGAAGGGCATTTACCCATCCATTTTGGAGATCCATATCCACATTCCTGGCACACAAATACTTTTTTAGGTTTCGCCATAACTCCTCCACACATCTTCTATATACTAGGCTGCTCAATAATACTAATTTTTACTCTATCCTTTCTCTGTGATGGATCGCTTATATCATACCACACTACCACATTACCCCACACACAGGCTTTGGACAGCATCCCTTTCTCCCCGGGAGCGGTAAGCCTTGCATAACGATCTATTTCCCAAAAATACAGCATTATTGAATCATTCTGGGTATAAACAATAAACTTGTCCCCTACTCCAAACACCCTTCCAACTCCCTGCGCAACCATCTGAATGGTCTCACCGTCATCTCTGGTCATAAGAAGCCTGGCCCTAGAAGGATCAATATTGTCCAACCAGGCAATCACTTCTCCATTGGTCTGAGGATAAATGGCAAATCCCTTTGGATCTATTATCTTAGGTTCTATTCCATCTTCTCCATCAAAACCATCTTCATCTCCACCTTGTACAACCGTACTTTCTACTTTTGTCAATGCGTTATCGGCTTCACTAGCCACCTTCTCATCCTGTTGCAACACATCCCTTGAAGGCTCGTCAACAGTCCTCTCTGTCTCCTTTTCAGATTGGCCTTTACTGGATTTCACCGCCACATTTTGCCCCATAGCCTGGCTCACTGTCAATGCTTTCTTAAGGTCAAGCTTTTTGATAATGCTCCTGTTAGAGTCGTCCGAAGAGGGATATACCCAAACCACTACATCATTGTATAATGCGGGTGGACATGTCCCATATGTGGGATTATCAAAGCTGTCTAGCACTACTGGCTCCCCTGACTTAAGGTTATATAAATACAACCTGTCATGCTGTTCATCTTTTTGCTCTACCCATACTAAGTTATCGCCGTACAACATCAACTGTGGCTTGTTAAGGTCACATCGCTTAACCTGAAACACCTCGCCCGTCTTTCTATTGAGGGCATATATGTAATTAGTGCCACTTTGGTTGGTATCAAGCCATACAATCCAATCAGCATTAAATCTGCCCTCATAAATCTCACCAAATTTAACTTTAGCTTCAGCAACTTGGTTTTCCTCTTTTGTGTCGATGTTATACAGAAAAAGTTTGGTAAGCACAGGGCCATCGATGTTTGAGGCACTGCCTGCCGAATAGAGCAGCTCCTTTCCATAAGGAGTGGGTTCATTTATCTGCAGCATCTCGGTCTCCAAATCAACTGAAGTAACGGAAATATCTATTATGGAAAACCGAGCAGAACCATCATTATTATTGCTCTCTTCAGTCATCGGTTCTGCCGACTGACTTGAAATCCACTCATTTGATAAATTTCCACTCTCTTCATTAAAGGAATTTTGATTGAAAACCATCTTGAGCAACAATATCCCCACCGCCACAAGTGTTATACACACACATGAAATAATTACCAGGCGCACACCCTTTTTATCCCCAATAAAGTTTGACATCCAGCGTAACAGCCGTCTATTTATTTCCCTAAATAGCCTCAACAATATTAAACCCGTATTCCTTTTTCTAACAAAAAAACCTTTGAACAATTCTGTCATCTCCTTAAAAAACATACCCCACTCTCCCTTTTATGCTAACAATTCCGCAATGCTCTCAAACATCTACGGAATGCTGCCGTAGTACTTTATTTATACCCAACGAACAAAAGAACAATAGCACGACAGCAATACTGACAAGGAACCCTACCAAATATATACTCTTAAGCCCATAACTATCAACCATCCATCCTCCTACATAGCTTGCTATTATCCCACCTATCCCAAAAAATACGGAATTAGCAAAAGTTTGAGCAGTGGCTTTTAACTCAGGCGGAGCTAACTCATCAATATAATACACTACGCCATTTGTGAACAACGCAAATGAAGGTCCCTGCAGAAGTTGTACGAGAAGCACATGAAAGGGAGTTCTTACTACAAGATACAATGCCTGACGGAGAATAAAAAATATAGCAGAAACCAGTAATAAACTCACCGGCTTAAATCTGCTAATGAGAGCTTTCGAATACAAAAAAACGGGAATTTCACTTATAGCCATTATGGCAAAAACCATTCCAAGCTCTCCTTCAGACCCTCCCACTAGTTCCATAAGATTCGGAAGAAAAATAAATGCACTTCTATGAGGGATAATCAAAATCATGGCAAAAATCAAAAAAGACATATACGAATAGTTTTTTAGCAATTTATTGAAATTCAAATTATTAGCACTATTAGATGTTACTGGCCTATCGCTCTTAATCCTTACACATACAATAAAAGTCAAACACCCCATCAACAACAAAATTAGAAACAATGCGTTAACCGAAAAAATATCTATTATTTTTCCATATATGTACACCATAACAGCAAAACCAATTGAACCCCACAACCTGATGCTGCCATAGTAAAGGCTTTTTTCCGTTTTAATACTCTGGACAACCCAGCTATCTAGTAAAGGCACAAGAGGCGACTCAAATGCTGTAACCAATGCCAAAATTATACCTACAAATACAGCTGATGAAATAAAGGGAACAGGTTGGAGTAATAGTATCGCCGCAGCTAAACAAATGAGAAAGACCTTTTTTATAGATTGCATCCAATCACTTACTGCTCCCCAAAACGGTTGAGCAAAAACGACAATCAATGAATTTATAGCTATTATTGTCCCTATAATTGTATTGCTAAAACCCTTACTTCTCAAAAAAACCACTACAAATGGATAATACGCAGCAAAAGTCGCCCAGAATACAAATTCCAAAAGGGAATATTGTAACTGCTTTGGGTGTATACCGCGAATTTTTATCGATAAATTCTTCATATAAACCCCCAGTTTTAAAAGGTCTATAATATTTACAAAATCAAGAATAATTATATCACCAAACAATAATAAATCCAATATTAAGTCAAAACGATCCCTGACAATATAAAAGGCTAGGCAATAACAGCCTAGCCTTTTATACATCCTTACACCGGCACCTGGTTTTTGAATACCAGTTTGTCGTCCTCAACGTCTAAGAGCACCTTATCCCCTGGTTTAACCCGTCCAGCAAGAATCTCCTCAGACAGCCTATCCTCTAAGGTCTTTTGTATAACCCTACGCAAAGGCCTGGCCCCATATATCGGATCAAAACCTTGCTTGATCATGTAATCTTTGGCTGCCTCGCTGACCTCCAGGAATATATTCTTTTCTGCCAGGCGCTTTGCTACATTCTGTATCATCAAAGATGCGATTTGCCTCAAATGTACATCCTCCAACGGATGGAAAACTATGATTTCGTCTAGGCGATTGAGGAACTCCGGTCTGAAGGTCTTTTTGAGCTCCTCCATTATGGTCTCCTTCATCCTCTCATATTCAGTAGCAGCTATATCGCCTCCTGCAGCAAAGCCAAGGCTTTTCTGCTTCCTTATGGTATGTGCCCCAACATTTGAAGTCATGACTATTACAGTGTTTTTGAAATCCACCGTTCTGCCCTTGCCGTCGGTAAGGCGCCCATCTTCCAGGATTTGGAGCAATATGTTGAACACGTCGGGATGCGCTTTTTCTATCTCATCAAGCAACACTACTGAATATGGCCTTCTTCTCACCCTCTCCGTGAGTTGACCGCCCTCCTCATACCCCACATATCCAGGAGGTGCGCCGATCAGCCTGGACACAGTATGCCTCTCCGAATACTCCGACATGTCAATGCGGATCATAGCATTTTCATCGCCGAATAGTGCTTCTGCTAAAGCCTTGCACAGCTCAGTTTTTCCCACACCCGTGGGACCAAGGAACATAAATGATCCGATGGGGCGTTTAGGATCTTTAAGCCCTGCCCGTGCTCTTCTTATGGCATTGGCCACCGCCCGTACAGCTTCATCCTGACCTATGACGCGCTTGTGAAGTATTTCCTCCATCTTAAGCAGCCGTTCGGCCTCGGCCTGTTCTAGCCTTTGAACGGGTATCCCCGTCCAGCTGGATACAATTTGGGCTATGTGCTCTTCAGTTACCATCTCAGTATTAGTGGTGTTCTGGGTGGCCCATCTCTCCTTTTCTTTCTCGATCTGTTCACGGATCTTCTGCTCCTCATCTCGAATCTGGGCGGCCTTTTCAAAGTTTTGGTTCATGACGGCCTCTTCTTTTTCTTTTTTCAAATTCTCAAGCCTCTCTTCCAGCTCTTTTATCTTGGAAGGTGGCGTAAAGGCCTGCAGCCTTACCCTGGATGCCGCTTCATCGATCAGGTCAATGGCCTTATCAGGGAGATACCTGTCGGTTATATACCGCGCCGACAGCTCAACAGCCGCCTTTATAGCCTCATCGGTAATTCTGACCTTATGATGCGCTTCATACTTATCTCGCAGCCCCATCAGTATTTGAATAGCTTCTTCTTTGGTAGGTTCCTCCACCATCACCGGCTGAAATCTTCGCTCCAGAGCCGGATCCTTCTCCACGTGCTTTCTGTATTCATCTAGCGTAGTAGCGCCAATTACCTGGATCTCACCGCGGGCCAAAGCTGGTTTGAGTATGTTAGAAGCATCAATGGCTCCTTCCGCAGCACCGGCGCCTATAATGGTGTGCATCTCATCTATAAATAGAATAACGTTGCCGGCTTTCTTCACCTCTTCCATCACCGTCTTGAGGCGCTCCTCAAATTCCCCGCGGTATTTCGTCCCCGCCACCATGGCCGATAGATCCAGGGTAACAACCCTCTTATCTCGTAGTAGCTCTGGGATATTACCGTCTACAATCCTCTGAGCCAACCCTTCGACAATAGCAGTCTTACCCACTCCCGGTTCCCCTATCAAGACAGGGTTATTCTTGGTCCTCCTGGTCAAAATCTGCACCACTCGCTCTATTTCCTTTTCCCTTCCTACTACCGGATCAAGGTTCCCTTCACGAGCCATTTCAGTAAGGTCTCTCCCAAACTGGTCCAGGGTGGGAGTATTGCTCTTGCGCCTCCTGGCATTTCGTCCAGGCTCTCCACCTTCCTCCTTTAAAACCTTAAGGAGTTGATCCCTGACTGTCTGGAAGTCTATACCTAGGTCTTTAAGAATTCGAGCCGCCACCCCTTCACCCTCCCTGAGGAGTGCAAGTAAAAGGTGTTCTGTCCCTACGTAGTTGTGGCCCAGATTTCGAGCTTCGTAGAAGCTGAGTTCCATAACCCGCTTGGTTCGCGGGGTATATCCGAAACCTTCATTGAAATTGAAAGTACCCCTACCAATCAAGGCCTCTATCTGTTTTCTTACCTTGTCGGCATCGGCCCCCAGTTGTCTGAGAACCTGCGAAGCAACCCCTTCTTCCTCTCGAATAAGTCCCAACAACAGGTGCTCGGTACCTACATAGTTATGCCCTAAAGCTCGCGCCTCTTCCTGCGCATACATCAAAGCTCGCTGAGCCCTTTCAGTAAATCTGCCGAAAAACGCCATTTCCCTTCCCTCCCTTTCTTTTGTTTTTATTTACATTATTTGCGGCTTCTCTATATTTGAATATCTAATTTTCTGCAACAGACTTCAATCTTTAGTTTAGTATAAAACAAAGTCCAATTTTTAGTCCTTCATGGTGTTCCTTATTGCTTAGGTAGAAAATTTTTTCTCCTTTTAAAGCTCTTACTTTAAATTTATACCCTCATTATTATGGATAAAAACAACTATTTAGGAAATTTTACTCAATTCATCCCTAACCCTATTAGCCCTCACTATATCCAATTCTTCTGCACTCATCTCTCTGCCCACATAAGCTTGAAGGTGTGCCGGCTGACATTTGACCATCAACTCATTTAACATTACAGCATCTATCCCTTTTATGATACCCATATCTACTCCCAAACGCACCTGAGAGAGTAAAGTCATAAATTCCTGCAGGCTCAATCTCCTGGCATGTTTCAGGACACCCAGAGCCCGCCATATTCGATCCTCAAACTCTAACTTGCCTGACTGGGCTAATGCTTGACGTGCCATCCTTTCGTTCTCTATTATCTGGCGCACAGCAATGTTGAGGCTGCTTATTATCTCTTCCTCCGTTGGACCTAGAGTAATCTGGTTGGATATCTGATAGATATCTCCTAGGGCTTCACTGCCCTCACCATAAAGCCCCCTAGCAGTTAAACCCACTTTAGAAATGGTATGCAAAACGCTGTTTATATAATTGGTAGCCACCAGTCCAGGCAGGTGCATCATCACAGAGGCTCGCATACCAGTACCCACATTAGTAGGACAGCTGGTAAGATATCCTAAATGTTCATCAAAGGAATACTCTATGCTTTCTTCCACTATATCATCCACTCTGTTTAAGAGCTCCCAGGCCTTATCAAGCTGAAATCCGGGGAAGATACACTGCATCCGTATATGGTCTTCTTCATTTATCATTATGCTCACCTGTTCGTTACGGTCCATCAGAACAGCTGCTATCTCCGCACGTTCCACCAAATCAGGACTTATCAGATGCTTTTCTACAAGTATATACCTTTCCACCTCATTCAAATTTCTCAAGGAGACAAAATCAAAATCCCGGCTCAATATAGAGTTGCTTTCCAGGATGCTTTTCCTCACCATATCCACGACTTTTTGAGAAGTTTCTATGCTTGCTATGGATGGAAAAGGCAACCCCGCTATATTTCTAGCAATCCTTATTCGACTGCTCATGACTATGCCGCTGTAAGGTCCGTTTTCGCTTATCCAGCTCATTTAAAAATCCCTCCTTATAGTTGGCCCAATTGCCTTTCAAGCTCCCGTATCTGATCCCTTAACCGGGCTGCTTCTTCAAAGGCTTCGGCCTCAACCGCTTTTTGGAGCTGAGCCTTCAGTTGCTTAATCTGGCGTTCAATGCGCAGCCCTACCCCTGCTCTTCTGGGCACTTTTCCGGTGTGTTTTGTGCCCCCTTGAACTCTCCTAATCACAGGGGCAAGCTCCTCAGCAAAATATTTATAACAATCCTGGCAACCCAGCCTCCCCACTTTCTTAAACTGCACAAAATCCATACCACAAGTCTTGCATTTAAGCAATCCCGGGCTCCTAACTGAAACATCGGCCTTATCCATATCCAGAAATCCGGTTAAAAGATCGTTTATGGAAAAGGGGATAAACGCCTTGAAATCTTCTTTTTGCCTTGCACACTCCTCACACAGGTAAAATTCAGTCTTATGGTTATTAACTATTTTAGTAAAGTGAACCGTAGCAGGACGCTTTTGGCATTGTTGGCACAACATTTGAATTCACCCCTTTTAAAATTAAAATGAGGGACGGAATTATCGCCCGTTTTCCCTTGTAATTCAGGTACGTAGCTTCAAAATAGCCGTAAGCATGGCTTTCATTATGCTGGCTCGAACATTGTCTTTCAGGTTTGACGGAATACCTATCCCCTTATCCTGTACAGCCGCCTTCATTATGAGTGACTCCCGCTGGGTTATAATACCTTTGTCGAGCATGTGGTCAATTATGTCTTCGGCAGCCTGTTGGGATATACGATTGCCTATCCTTTCCTTGAGCAAATACATTATATAATCATTATTGTCCATATCCAGGCGGATAATTCGGATGTATCCTCCACCGCCCCTGCGGCTCTCTATATAGTACCCACGATCAAGCGAAAATCGCGTAGTCAGCACGTAATTGATCTGTGAAGGAGCACACTCAAAATAATCCGCAAGTTCGTTCCTTTGAAGCTCCAATTGTCCGTTACTTTCCTCTAATAAAGTTTTTATGAACTCTTCGATCATGTCGCTCAATCGTGCCATCTACATCACCTCTTTAGTTATTGACTTTCTTTGACCTTCATTTTTAATTATAACCAATCCCTATAAAAAAATAACGCTTAATAATCAACTAATTATTCCTATTTTTTACCTTATTTCAAGATTATATAAATTTAACTCAAAAAATTAAAACTTTAAACTACTTTTCATGTTTTTTGCTCTATTCTGTGTATCTTAATCTTATATATACCCCTTTGTTTTTCATTCCCCTGTGAAATTTTTATCATTACCGTATATACAAAGTCATACAATCGTGGTAGACTAATTATTAAAAGCAAAACAAAAAGGGGGGTTACAAAAGCCATGGAAAATTTAGGCTTACAGCTCTATTCAATAAAAGAGCTTACCCAAAAGGATTTCATTGGCACTCTAAAAGAAGTAGCCAATATAGGTTATGATGGAGTAGAATTTGCAGGTTTTTTCAACACTCCCGCCAAGGAGCTTAAAAAAGCGTTGGACGACCTGAACCTCATTCCCTGTGGCAGCCACACCGGCATTGACTTACTTCAAAACAATCTTGACGAAGTGATAGAATATAACCTCGAAATAGGAAACCGGTACGTAATATGTCCTGGCATTCCTCATCATATGCGCGACAGCGCCGATGCTTATAAAAGGCTAGGAGAACTGTTCAATAAGATTGGTCAACGCTGCAAGGAAAATGGAATTCAATTTGCATATCATAACCATGATTTTGAATTTGAAAAATTCGATGACCAATACGGGCTGGATATTTTAATGTCCCATACTGCCCCAGACCTCGTTCACCTGGAACTGGACACTTTTTGGGTGGAATACTGCGGCCTAAAAGCAGTAGATTTCATGAGAAAATATCCACAGCAGTGTTCTTCTCTTATCCACATAAAGGACCTTAAAAGCATGGATGAAAAGGTGAGCACGGAAATAGGGAGCGGTATAGTGGACTTCGTTGAGATTGTACGTGTGGGTAAGGAACTGGGGATTAAATGGTACATCGTGGAACAGGAAGAATTTGAAAAGCCACAGCTTGAAAGCATAAAACAAAGCCTTAATTATTTGAGGAACATCTTATAAGGAAAGGGGTAAACAATTATGAAAGACGGTAAGTTGTGTATAGGTATAATCGGAGCCGGAAATATCGCTCAAAGCGCTCATATACCAAATTACAAAAAACAAAAGGACGTTGAGATAATAGGGGTATGCGATTTCAACCTGGAAAGAGCTAAAGAAGTTGCCAATAAGTTCGACATAAAATATGCCTTCAACAGTTATCAGGATATCATCAATATTGAAGAGATCGACGCAATAAGCATCTGTACCCCCAATAACTCCCATGCTGAGATTGCCATTGCGGCAGCCAATGCCAAAAAACATATACTGTGCGAAAAGCCCATGGCTATGAACGTAAAAGAAGCAGAAGAGATGTGCAAGGCTGCCAAGGACAACAATATCGTATTCATGATGGGATTTGTAAACAGATTCCGCGCTGAAAGCAAGCTCATAAAAGCACTGGCTGACGCAGGCAAATTTGGAGAGATATACTACGCAAAAACAGGGTGGATGAGAAGGCGCGGTACACCACTTGGATGGTTTACTGACCTATCCAAATCTGGTGGCGGCCCCGTCATAGATATCGGAGTTCATGTAATCGATTTAACATGGTACTTCATGGGCAAGCCAAAGCCAATAAGCGTGAGTGCCGCTACATACAGCAAAATAGGCAATTATCAAACCAAAGGTGTAGGCCGTTGGGTGGCTTTGGATGCTGACAATATCGTATTTGAAACCGAAGATTCTGCTTCGGGCTTTATCAGGTTTGAAAACGGTGCTTCCATGACATTCGACGTAAGCTGGGCTATTAACGGAAAAGATACAGGAGTATACAGCTATATCTTCGGTACAAAAGCCGGCGCAAGTTTTAATCCCTTGATGATTTACGGCGAAGAAGAAAACTACTTGATGGACTCCTCTCCCGTCATCAGGCAGGAAGACAGCTTTGCCAATCAAATAGAACACTTCATAGAATGCATACGTGAAGGCAAACAACCCATAGCACCAGCCGAGGATGGCCTTGAAGTTCAAAAAATGCTCAACGGGATTTATGAATCGGCAAAGCTGGGTAGAGAAGTGATGCTGTGACATCATCCTGCCCTCAATAATTAAGACTCATCCTAGCATCGGATGGTAACATACGCCGCGTCCGCATCGAACTTATAACCGTGTTCGGTGCACTTAAACCAAATTTAGGCATTATAGAAAAAACCTCCTACAGGGCAGATTGCATGGTACCTTGTAGGAGGTTTTTTATTGTTAGCCGTTTAGCCTTCAATTACCTGTTTGGCCAGCTCCACCGGCGATATGGCATCCCTTGAAAATGGCCTGAGCCTCAGTCTGAAGTTGAACTCATGTGGCAGCAGCCTGTACTGTGGCAACTGACCAGGTCCACAGCTCGCACTGCCCAGCCCATGCTGTTTGTAATCCAGATTCACGGTGATGAAGTCACGCCTTGGCAGTTCATAAGTATGCGAAGCCGCATCTAGATCCTGTGTAGTAAACCAGTGCGCACTGAATTCAAGTTGCGGCATTCCCACAGCCAGCAGGCCCATACCGCGGATATTTGTGAAGGATACCCATCGCACATCGGTGCGGTTCCCATTCTCCTGCGGGCGCACATAGGGCGTGTACAGGTCATCCACCTTGCGGCTGTATACGCCAAAGCGGTTGGCCTCCTTGCTGTCACAATAGCTCTCGCCAGGGCCGCGTCCATACCACGATACCGTATCCATACAAGCCGGCAGCGCCATCTGCAGCCCTATCCTCGGCAGAGTATCCGGCAACTTGCCCTGTGGTACACCATGAACTTCTATAATCATGTCTCCACTGCCGTAAATGTTATAGATATACTCGCACAGTATACCCCAATCGTACACTGGTGGGGCTATGCGCGAGGCGACCTTTACTTGCACAACATTTTTATCGCAAGCCTTGAATTCAACGCTATCTATGCGGTGCTGCATCCTGTCAAGGCCAGCCTTGCGCCACATGACAGCCTCATGCACATCGTTATCAGTGGGCGCCCTCCAGAAATTCATCTTGGGCCCCTTAACCAACATATCCATTCCCTGATAAACCCAGGACTCTATAACGCCCCTTATTCTGTCAAATGCCAGCTTAAAATCAGCTCCCATCACTAATAACTTATTCCCCTGTTGCTCACAAGACACCGGAGGCATGGATGCCACATGCACTTTAGGTGCGGCTGCCTCAACCGGAAGTTTAAACTGCGCCCAGGCAACCTCATATCCTCTCTCGGCCCATAGAGTATCACAAGCCAAGGTAAAATGCAGGTTCAGCCAGTAGTCGGTACCGGGCTTAACCGTTTGAGGCATTCTCAAAGGTATAGCCACAATCTGGCTTTCGCCAGCCTTAATATGAGGCATATTAATTTGACCACCTTGCAACACCTGGCCGTCGGCAACTACATCCCATGATAAGGCCAGGTGGTCCAGCGAAATGAAGTCATATCGGTTGATAATCCGCACCTTACCAGCCTTTAAATCAACTTCTTCTACCTTTACCGGCTCAAGCGCCTTCTTGTATTCTATCAACCCGGGGGAAGGAGTCCTATCCGGAAACACCAAGCCATCTATAACGAAATTCCCATCATTGGGCTGATCTCCAAAGTCACCACCGTAGGCAAAGTACTCTTTTCCATCGGCCGTCTTTTGCCTGATGCCATGGTCCAGCCACTCCCACACACAACCTCCCTGAAGCCTCTTGTATGCATAGAAAACATCCCAGTACTCTTTCAGATTGCCCGGACCATTGCCCATGGCATGGGCATACTCGCAAAGTATGTGGGGCCGCTTCATGTTCACCTTTTGCCCCAGCTCTATCATCTTTTCTACAGAAGTATACATCGTGCTGTATACGTCCGCTACTTTAGGTTCAACCTCTTCTTTGTCGAATATAAGCCGGGTTTCCCCCTCATAATGGATGAGGCGAGTAGGGTCTATCTCTCGAGCTTTCCTTGCCATGGCCTCATGATTTCGCCCAAACCCCGATTCGTTGCCCAACGACCACATGATGATGCAGGGATGGTTTTTGTCGCGCTGCACCATCCTCTCCATGCGATCCACATAGGCATCTTCCCATTCGGGTTCATTGCTTAACCTTTCCCAATCATTCAACACCGCAAAGCCATGACACTCAAGGTCTGCCTCATCTATAACATAAAGCCCGTATTCGTCACACAGGTCATAAAACCTGGGGTCATCGGGATAATGGGAAGTCCGCACTGCATTTATATTGTGTTGTTTCATGAGGATAACATCTTGTACCATCGCATCAAGTGGAACCGCCCTGCCAAGGTCAGGGTGGTGTTCATGGCGATTTACGCCCTTGAGCTTTATAGCAACGCCGTTGACCAGGAAATTCCCATCCTTTAACTCTATGGACCTGAACCCAACCCTGGATGGGATGACTTCCAAAATGCGTCCATCAGCGTCCTTCACAGTAAGCAGTAATTTATATAGATAAGGCGATTCGGCTGACCACTTCTCAGGGTTGGATACAGGGATCTCTATACCCAATGTGGTCTGGCCGGCAGCAACTATAGAAAATCTCTCTTTAAGCGGGTTTTCCATAACCGGACAATCATGCGCATCCAACAGCTTAACTTCTAATTCACCGCTTACTTCTATCTGAGATGCATTATTCAAAACAACCTTGATATGGAGGATCGCGTCTCTGTATTGTTCATCCAGCTGAGTACGCACAAAATAATCAAACAGGTACACCTTTGGCCTGGCAAGAAGGTACACATCCCTGAATATGCCGCTCAGCCACCACATGTCCTGGTCCTCTAGATAGCTCCCATCACTCCACTGATATACCCTGACTGCCAAGGTATTCATACCCACACGGACCCAAGGGGTTATGTCAAACTCGGCCGGCAAACGGCTGCCCTGGCTGTATCCCACCTCGTTGCCGTTCACCCACACATGGAATGCGCTGTCCACTCCTTCAAATCTTAAGGCTATCTGGTACCCCTGCCAGCTTTCGGGTATGTAAAAATTGCGCCTATAGCAACCAGTGGGATTCTCACTGGGCACTCGCGGGGGATCCACCGGAAAAGGATATATAACATTGGTGTAATGCGGCCGCCCGTATCCCGCCATCTGCCAGTTTAGAGGCACCTCAATGTCATCCCATGACGTCACATCATAATCTTCACGATAAAAGCCCTCAGGCGCCTCCATTGGCGATTCGGCATAATAGAACTTCCACACCCCGTTGAGCAGCTTAAAACGCAAAGAAGCCCCTCGCTGACCTGTTAAAGCTGACATCTCGTCATGATACGGGATAAAGTAGGACCTGCTGGGCATGCGGTTGCGCTGAAGCACCTTTGGGTTTTCCCAATCGTTTAAAATCCTCCCTTTTGCATCCATAATAAAACACCGCCTCCCTTGATTTCAAAAAGTATGTTTAGCGTTATTTTTAAGATACCGATGCATTATAATCGTCCACAATTTGACCTACCAATCTCACACGTTCAATATTCCCCGTAGAAGGAAGTTCATCAGATATTCCAAGAATAAGCCTGGGTGCAAACAATTCAATAACTTTCTTGGCCTGTTCAATTAACTGCTCTTCAGGATAGATGTCATCAAACAAAATGGCAGCAATGCCGTCCAACAAAAACATATTATCCCCCAATGCCTTTTTAACCTCTTCTAAAGTTACGTCACCTTGCGGCTTAGGAGTAATCGCTTCTATCCCGTCAAGGCCTGTATCCTTTGCAAAAGGCAGAAGAGGTTTGACATCTCCATCCCAATGCGCATGAGTAAACTTACCCGCTTTGTGCAGCAGCTCGTTCCTCCTCTGATAAGCAGGAAGAACGTATTTTTTGAACAAATTAGGTGGAAGAGTACCAGCATGTATGTTGTCCCCAAAATTTACAACCTCTATGGGCGATTTATTGATCACTTCAATAAGGCGCTCATGGCTTTCATTCAAAACCTGAAAATATTTCTCTACCGTCTTTGGATAATCCATCAGCGCGTAAATAGCTGCCTCTACACCCATATCATCAATATACAAGTGCTGGATATTGACACGTGGCATAAATATAGTAGGAAGTCCCAAATCTCCCCATTCTCTGTAAACTTTTTGATAATGTTCCTCATCCCATTGCCATTCACATCTTTCTTCAATCCATATAGCTACTTTCATTTCATCCTCACACGTAATCCACCACTTCTTGGGAAATGTGCCCGGATTAGATGTATTGGCGGCATATATTGCATTAAGCTTGCCTACAGGGGTTTCGATAACATATTCCGTTTCAAGGGAAGATAATTTTCTTGAATATCTTCTAACGCTGGGATGATCCACCCTCTTAAAACAGCCGTTATAATCGTAAATACGGTTGGAACATCCAAGTTCCCTATAGATTTCAGGCAACGTCATGCCTGTAAACGGCGCTGGGAGTTCTTGCTTAGCAAAAATCTTATCTTCATACCATGCAAGGATCCTGGGCTGCCAAATAATTTTTCCCTTGGATTGTCCCCGGATAACATCCCTATGCAGCTGAGCCAAATTGACGTTTCTATGGTCGGTAGGCCTTCCTCCCATACTCAAATTCCCCCATTTTTCAATAAATACCACTTTTAAACATGCACTAATTTACCGGCAATTCAAGTAACCGACATCATAAAATTTGCAATTTAAAACCTTAAGTTAAGAGAAATACAAACTGTACTTTTCCAAAGAAGTACAAATGGCCTCTATGTTCTCAAGAGGTACGTCAGGACCGCACTCAGCCACCAACATCAATCCCCCTTCAGGAGATCCAAGTTTCTCCACCACCTCTCTCACGTGTTCATCAATATCACCAGGAGTGCAAAACGGAAACATCTGGCGATCCAGATCAGCATCTACACATACTTTACCCTTGCATACCTTTACCAGGTTATCAATACCATTTGCTCTAACCTGAGGGTTTATAACATTTACTCCACACTCTATCAAATCAGGTATAATAGGGTAAATGCATCCGTCACTGTGCATATATACATACCTACCAGCCTCATGACAACGTTGATATATCCTGTAATAACACGGCTTTAGATATTTTCTCCACTTCTCAGGGCTGATAGGCAAACTGTTTTGCATTCCCAGGTCATCTCCAAAATACAGCACCTGGTCATCATTATTTTTCAGCAATATCTCCAATTGCCTCATGTTATACTCAAGAACAATATCGATAAGCATTTGTAATTCAGGGGGTTCTTCGGCAAAATCAAGCATTAGCTCTTCAAAACCCCGTAAGTCAACCAACCTCAAATACATAAACCCATGGGGCATACCCATATCGATGTCTGGTGCTTTTAAGCTACGAACTGCTTCCCGAGTAGGCACGGGATGATATGTAACGATTGCTTCCATACCATCATGAATATTAGTCCATACACATCCCCAAGCATCAACATGCTGTCCTTGGTTATATGTCTTCGGCTTTCTATTATAATCGTAACTGCCCTTTTTATATTTCCCAAATAGCAAGGGATGCCTTAATACGATATCCTCCAGTTCCTCTCTATATTTCATCCACGTAGCTGGGAGCAACGATACCCTTACAGGTATCCTATCTGGATGTTGAAATTTCATGGCTTTCATGAAATTTTTCATATAATCATTCATTGAAAGCTCCCCTCTTTGTAAAACTCTGTACGCTTTCGAAAAGTCTGAGAGCTTTATTTTAGCTTGTTTGCAAGTTAGATTTTAGGACTTTGGCCCCTAATTATTCTGCAAGGTTGCCCCACAAAATCAATCGTTGTGCCTATATTGTTCACCTACTTTTTCTAGAGTGTTCAACTCTCTAAAAAACTCCTTCATTTAAAAAAACAAAAAAGACCGTACCCCATCCCTCCAACAGATGAGGACGATCTTTTCTACCTTTACTCAACAGTAAAAGGCAACAACGCTAAATTGCGGGCCCTCTTAATGGCCACGGTAAGCTGTCGTTGATGCTTGGCACAGTTTCCGGAGATCCTCCGCGGAAGGATTTTGCCTCTCTCTGTCATATATTTTTTAAGCTTTTGTATATCCTTGTAGTCTATCTTCTCAACTTTATCCAAACAGAAACTGCACACTCTCTTTTTATTGCGCCTTCCTCTAGCAGGCTTTACCGCATTCTCAACCATCAACCTTTACCTCCTTTTACACTAAAATGGAAGCTCATCCTCTTCCCCTTCAATGTATTGGAAACCAGCAGGGACATCTTCGTACTCTTGCTGTGCCCCGTATTCCGGCTGCGAAAACGGCACATCATGAAGGGGCACCGTACTTCTCTCCATCCCCGAACTGTCGCGATCTAAAAATACCACCTCATCTGCTACCACTTCAGTTACATATCGCCGCTGTCCATCACGTCCCTCGTAATTGCGAGTCTGAATCCTTCCCGAAACGGCCACCAATCTGCCCTTGCTGAGATACTTGGCACAGGTTTCAGCCAAACCCCGCCATACCACAATAGGGATAAAATCAGCTTCTCGCTCCCCTTGCTGGTTGGTAAAATTCCTATTTACCGCCAGGAAAAAAGTCGTTACCGCAACGCCGCTAGGGAGGTACCGAATCTCTGGGTCCTTGGTCAAGCGACCAATCAATATAACCTTATTTAACAATTTTTACACCCACTTTCTGTTATTCGTCCTCCCGGACAATCAAATAGCGAATGACATCGTCTGTAATCTTGTAGACTCGCTCCAACTCATGTGGGACAGAAGGACCTGCAGTGAAATTCATGAGCACATAATAACCCTCTTTGAAATGCCTGATGGGATAGGCCAGCTTCCTCTTGCCCCACTCATCCACCTTGTCCACCTGCCCGCCCTGTTCAACGATGAGATTTGAAAATTTTTGAACAGCCTGTTTAATGGCCTCTTCTTCCAAATCAGGGCGCAGGACGTACACAGTCTCGTACTTCCTTATCCTCATCTCGCTTCACCTCCTTCTGGACTTTGGCCCTGCTTCTTAAGCAGAGCAAGGATGCAGCGTATATACTGCTTTTTCATCATTTATGGATTATATCATCCTATACGCCTAAATGCAATAAAAAATTTTGTAGGGGGGTTCGTTGTAAAATTAAGGTTCGTTGTAAAATTAAATGCAACACCTAAAAAATAGTAGAACCATAGTGAGAAATCCTGTATGATATAGATATCCAAAATCACCAAACATACAGGGAGGTCTCACTATGGCTCAACATAATTGTACCACGAAATGTCGCTCTTTTAAACACCTAAATCTTTACGAGAGAGGAGAAATCGCAGCTTTGCTTAAAGAGGGCAGAAGTATGAGATATATTGCAAGGAAACTTGGCCGATCTCCAAGTACTACCAGCAAAGAAATTAAACGGGGTACTGTTACTCAGTTAAAATCTGATTTGTCTACTTACCAAGCGTATCTCCCTGAAACAGGCCAGGCTATATATGAAAAGCGGCGTAAAGATTGTCGTGCTAATCTTAAGCTCCCATATGTTAATGAGTTTATTAAGTTTGCTGAAGAGAAAATGTTGGGTGAGAAAAAGTGGTCTCCAGACAGTATAGTAGGTTATTGTAAAAGGGACCCCAGCTGGAGAGACAAACCGATAGTCTGTACAAAAACATTATACAATTACATAGACAGGGGATATCTTAAGGTACGCAATATCGACCTATTGCTTAAACCAAGGTTAAAACCCAGAAACAAAGTAAAACCGAGAGAGCATAAACGAGTTATGGGGAAAAGCATAGATTTAAGACCTAAGGAAGCAAAAAACAGAGAAGAATTTGGGCACTGGAAGATAGATACGTTAATAGGCAAACGCTCTAATGATGCAGTACTATTGACACTGACCGAGAGAAAAACCAGATATGAGCTGATATTCTTACTGGATTCGAATGACAGTAGAGCAGTAAATAGTGTGTTTATGGAACTTAAAGTTAGGTACGGTGAGTTATTTCCCAAGGTATTTCGTAGTATAACAGCTGACAATGGTTCGGAGTTCAGTGAATTATCTAGCATTCTATAAAGGTACAGGAGTGGTGCATATTTTGCTCATCTATACACATCATGGGAGAGGGCAAGCAACGAAAGACATAATGGGATAATAAGGCGTTTTATCCCAAAGGCTAAACCGATACGGGGGATAACCTTATCAAAGGTGAAGAAGATAGAAAGGTGGATGAATGAGTATCCGAGGAAAATACTAGAGTGCTTTTATGAAGAACTGTTGCGTATAAGCACTGACATAAAAGTGGTAGAAGAATTGGTTATAGGCTGCCACAACTGTGCAAGCCAATGTGGTTAACTGTATAATACCGCAGACAACAAGGGACAAACGCAATGATTACGTACAATTAAGGCCTTTAGGCCAGGTATGCCCAAAGGCCAGGACATGATTATATCATTAGGGATGTTGTCAAGGTCGGGTAGTATTTTCACGCTAACCCTTCCCTTGACAACATAAGGCTTTACATTTTGAACAGTAAAAATTTGGATATCTATATCATACTTTTCCTTAAAAAAGTGTTGCATTTAATATTGCAATTTTCAATTAAACTGGCTGGCAGAATACCAAAATATTTCATTTTCACAGCGAATACAGTATAATTCCTAACACACCTGACAACACAATAAGGAAAATGGGATGCATTTTATATTTTAAGCTGGCTATTATGGCAACAACAAATATCAATACAGCCCGCCAATTAATTGCATTCAAAATATTGCGAATGTCCACAAATATACGGACGCTGCCGTTGGACGCCATAAAAAACGTAGTACGAGCAATCAAAAAGGCAGCCGATGCTATAAGGCCAATGACAGCAGGACGCAACCCGTACAGCGCATACTGGAGAAGCGGCTGATCCTTAAAGCGCGCAGAATACTTGGCCACCAGCGTAACTATTATGAACGACGGCAGCACAACCCCCACAGTAGCAAAGGTAGCACCCGGTATACCACCAGTTTTGACACCTACAAAGGTAGCGGCGTTAATTGCAAATGGCCCTGGTGTCATCTCTGAAACAGCTATCATGTCAATCGTCTCTTTGAAGGTAAGCCATCCGTGATTTACTATTTCCTGTTGAATGAGAGGGATCATGGCATATCCCCCACCTATGGTGAACAACCCTATTTTGAAAAAAGTCCAAAGCAATTCCAAATACAGCTTGGACATGCTTCATGCTTCCCTTCTCTTTTTTATATAGCTTATGACTATCCCTACTACAGCCGACGCTAAAAGCACATATATGGCGCTTATGTTGGTCAAACTCATTATGGCAAACACGAAGACAGCAATTGTCCACCCATACTCGTCCTTTATACTGGGCTTGATAAGCTGAACCAGTGCCGTTATAATAAGGGCCACCACGCCGGCGCTCACTCCTTCAAAGGCGTTTGCAACTACTGGTATGCTTTTGAAGCTAGAAAAGAAAAGCGCAATGACGGAGATAACTATAAATGATGGCAGCACAACCCCTATAGCAGAGGCCAACGCTCCCCATATCCCGGCTATACGATAACCGACAAATATGGCCGAATTCACCGCAATTACCCCAGGGACAGACTGCACCATGGCAAATATATCAACGATTTCCTCTTCTTCAATCCAGTGATTGCTGTCCACAATTTCCCTTTTTATGAAGGGAATCATGGCCAGTCCACCGCCAAACGTGAATGCCCCTATGCGGAAAAAAACAAAAAATAGCTTTTGCATCTTCTTCCACTTATCATCCCTATTCATATTGACATGACCCCTTTTGTATATGTGTGTTGTTTGTTTATTATAGCAGTGCATATGGTTTTTTTCAAGCAAAAGGCGGTTTGTTCTGTGCTAAAAATTGTTAAATATTATTGATGGCTTTAGTATCAATAATTAGCTCTATCCCATAAATTACCAGCACATTATATTTAAGTGAAGATGATTTATAAAAAAATGCTTCACCGAGTTGTAACATACAGCACTGTGATGTAAAATGGATTTAAACATAAAATCTTAAGAAGGAGAGAACCCAAAAATGTCCATACTATCATCATATAAAGATATGTTTGGCTCTTCATTTCACTGCAAATGCGGCGTACAACATGCAGTACCCCTAAAACACGTGGTAATAAAACAAAACGCGGAAGAAGGGGTCCCTTCAATATTGGACAGCGAAAAGCTAGGAAAACGTGGCCTCATGGTATGCGACGACAATACTTGGAAATTTGCAGGCAAGCGCATATCAGAGGTGCTCTCGAACAATGGATACGATATAAAGGTATGCCTGCTTAATCAAAAACCCATGGTAATACCAGATGAGAGCGCCATAACACAAATACTGCTGGAATTTGAACCGTCAATGGACTTCTTGATAGCAGTGGGTTCAGGCACTATAAACGACTTAACGCGCTTTATCAGCCACAGGACAGGTAAGCCCTATATCGTATTTGCCACTGCCCCTTCAATGGACGGTTATGCTTCCACCGTGTCTCCCTTGCTCATAAACGGATTCAAGCGTACCTACATCACCGTCCACCCACTCGCAATAATAGCAGACATCGATATGCTGTGCTCGGCACCGGATGATATGATACTGGCTGGGTTTGGCGACATACTGGGCAAGGTCACCTCACTGGCCGACTGGCAACTGGGCGTCATCCTGGCGGAAGAAAGGCTGTGTCCTGTAGCTAAAAACATGGTACAAAGCGCTCTGGAGGAAGTCGTTTCAAAAGCATCTCAAATAGCCCAAAGAAAGTCTGAAGGCATACAAGCCCTCATGGAAGCTCTCATCCTGTCGGGCGTAGCCATGATGATGGTGGGCAACTCCCGGCCGGCTTCGGGCAGCGAGCATCACATATCCCACTATATTGAGATGAAATACTTTATGGAAGGACGCCAGCCACTTCTCCACGGCACAAAGGTTGGACTGGCCGTACTTTATACGGTGGCACTGTATAACGAGCTGGCATCCCTGGATCCCAAAAACATAGACATTCAGCAATTAGTGAAAACGAAAATTCCCTATGAAGAATGGTGCCAAAAGATAAAGGAAGTATTCGGCCCTATTGCACAAGAGGTAATAGGCTTAAACGACAGGCAAAACTGGGATTCGGTTGTTTATGAGCGGAGACTACACAACATCAAAGAAAAATGGGAAACTCACCTCAAGCCATTACTTTCATCGGTACCCCGACTCGATACAGTGAAGGAATGGCTGCAGAGGGCAGGTGCCAATTTTACCCCTCAGGCTCTGGGCATAGAACAAAATTTGATGGAAGAAGCCCTGCTTTATGCCAAAGAAATCCGCCCCCACTATACCATCCTTCGCCTAGCAGATGATTTGGGCTTTTTGGAAGAGAAAGTAAAAAAGATAATAAACCTTGCACTTGTATAATATATTGTGAGTTACCAATCACCTTAGAAAAAGGTAGTTTCAAGAATTGGAGTCTTTTTGTATACTTTTTCGATAAAAGAGGAGAGCACTCACGATAAGCAGTGAGTGCTCTCCTCTAATCTTAAATTGTCCAAGCCAACGGACTCCTTTATCCCTTTTATAATAACGTTACTTTCCCTTCCTTTATAATACCCATTTAATTAGCATTATCAGGACCAAATATCTTTCTGTAAGCCTCCTCAATCCGTTTCATCTGCTCTTCAGACAGTTCCCACTCACCCGCTCCTGCATTTTGCTCGGCTTGTTCAGGGGTTTTAGCTCCCACCAAAGCCGTGGTCACACCCTCCTGCTGATTTACCCAGTTGATGGCCACATGTGACACAGGCTTGCTCACCTCTTCTGCAATTCCCCTCAGCACATCCACCAACTGCATAGCTTTACTCCATAAGGGTTCGTGGAAAAACGGATAAAATTTATCCCTGTTGTCACCTTTTTCGAACTCAGGCTTTTCTTTAAATTTACCGGTTAGGATGCCTCCTCCCAGTGAACCGTACGTCAATACGCCAATCCCTTTTTCTCGACAGAAAGGCAACACATCTCTTTCTATACTTCTTTCCAACAAGGAATAATGCGGCTGCAGGCTGACAACCTCTGTTAAAGACGTAATCTCTTCCATAAGTTTTCTGTCAAAGTTGGAAACACCGAGATACCTAAACTTGCCAGCCTGTCTCAGTTTAACCAGCTCGTTCACTGTATCTTCCAGAGGTGTATTTCTGTCGGGCCAATGGATCTGGTACAGGTCTATCACATCAACGCCCAAGCGTCTCAGGGACTCGTCAATTTCTTTCCTTACGGATTCGGGCTTTAAATTGCGTATAAAACGTGGTCCCTCACGGACAATTCCACACTTGGTTGCAATAATCACCTTATCTCGCCTTCCTTTTATGGCTTCCCCCACAATGCGTTCAGCGTGGCCATTGCCATACGCCGGAGCTGTGTCTATGAGATTTATACCGCAATCTATCGCTCTCTGTATGGTTTCAATGGAGAGCTTATCATCCACACTGCCCCAGAAATCTCCCCCAATCGCCCAGGTCCCTAAACCTACCACCGAAACTACAAGGTCACTCTTCCCAAGTTTTTTATATCGCATCTTCTTTGCCTCCTTTTTTGCTTTTCTTACACGATCCTTGAATTTTAAAAGCAATTATTTCATTTCTCGCTTGAGTTTTTTCAACTGCTCCTGCATCTGAGTATTAAACATACCGCTATCCCCCTGTGTATCTCTGCCATGTTGGGTATTAGGCTGTGTAGTCCGAGCATCCCTAGACCCTCTCCCATGCCTCCCAGACGGCCGTAGAACATCGGCAGAGCTCCCCTCAGACTCCCTTTGCTGTCTGGCACCGCCAACGCTTCCCTTGTGGCCCATTGAGGGCCCAACATCATGTTCACGATTGTTGCGTACTTTAGGTTCTTGAGCTTTCACCAAACGCCTAACCCAGCCAAAAACGTAATACAGCTCGTTTAAGTTTAATTCCCCAAACTCTCCATTATTCATCTCATATTTAGATGAAGACTTCTTCGATATTTTCAAGAATCCATCGATAAAACTGCTATAGGCTTCTTTAAGGCTTCGTCCCCCTCCTAGCATCTCCAAGTTAGAATTCCGCACATCATACAACATCTTATAAAAATGCTGTAACTTTTCGCCCTCAGGCTTATCTCCCTCTCGTACCAAATTTATCATATCAAGTATAAAGCTCACAAAACCCGTACTCCCTGACTTTATTATATAATCAGCGGCGTGTTCGGCACAAATTAATAACTCTTCTTTACCCTTTGACATTTTGATCACCCCTCGTATATCGGCCTCTTGTATAGCGCTGAGCACATCATGAAGCTTCCCTCCGTTAACCCATCAAGATCAATGTTCCAGCATATAATTGCCATTTATCCCTCATATGACTTCAATGCATTGCTGTAGTTCAATATTCTTATAAGAGCGCTTATGTTTTTCCTCACTTCATCGTCGCATTCACTAACGTATTCCCGTGCCTTATCAGCCCACTCAGGCTGTGAATTTATTTCAATGCTGCCGTAAAAATAGGGCTTCCCATAGCCAATCTTAGGCTGAATGTCACCGCTTAAACCCAAGGCAAAGCACAAAAGCCTTACCTGTTCATCGGTTAAGCCTCTATATATAACCTCTCCTTCAAACTCTGACCCTGCATTTACAAACTCACACAAGATGGGACCCGATGGTTGAATCCCATTTATTCCATGTTTGTAAAACTTATATCCCTTATACTTGCCATTCTCCATATAATAATTACTCTCCGGGTGAGGCCGAAAACTCCTAGGTATACCCCTAACCTCGGTTTTGTAGTTCACAGCCACAAGGTCACTGAATCGTATCTTGCTCTTATTACCCATGCCCCCAAACATATCGCATATTATACATTTATGCTGTCCGTCATGCCGTTTGTCGGTTGGTAGTTTTTCATGCGGTAAAGAGGTTTGCAAGCAGCTATAAGACACGCTCTCTGCGATGGTTCTAATACACCCCTTAAAGCTTGTCCCCGGAATTATAGGTCTACCGTTTGTTTTTATAAATTCTCTATAGATTTTTCCATTATCCTGGACCCTGAAATGGCCGGAAAATATATGGACGGGCGTCAAAACCTTTACTCTAATTAAAATGCGCCCCTCCAGATTACCGTTTCCATGGTAAACTTTACACTTCAAAAAAGGTACAAAATCATAAGATTTTATCATATTCAAGATCACATCCTTGTAACACGTTATGGTCATTAATGGACACATCTTTTAGCAAAGCCAATACCGTTTCGCGGCCTTCTATCCACTTTTCTTTATAAAACCCCTTATCAACATAATCTTTTGCTTCAACAGCCTTGCTATAGTATCGCGCCATCATGGCCAAATTCTGAACCTTCATCTGTCCAAAACCTTTGGAAGTAAGCCCCCCAAAAACCACCAACCCCTGGTCAATTCTGTCAAATATTTCACACAGCAGCTTGATATGCCATCTGAAGAAGTTTTTAAGGGATATACTGCATTTAAATACAGCATCCTCTACATATTCAAATTCGTAGAGCGCCCCTCCTCTCGCTGCTCCTGTTATGCGGTCTATTGCTACCGATGCACGAGAGCCTATCCGGTAATTCCCCACGGGGTAAGCATCGTTAAAATATATACGGCTCTTCAATACGGTTGAGCCAAACAGCTTACATGCCGGGCAGCTGAGTTTATACCGTTCCTTCCCTATAGAGAACTCCGCATCTTGCAGTCGTTGACTTGCGCTGCGTTCTTCTTGCCTGATTCTTTGAGCACAGGGGGCTCTAAATATATCACAGCTGCCTGGCAACAGTTGTTCGGCACAGCTTCTGAAAACCCCTTTTAAAGACGAACCCGGCATAACCGGTACCAGCTTCCCGTCCTTGTACATGGTAATAAATGTATTGTCGGCCGCTGCAGGGTCAAGCTGGTCCTCGCGTCCTGACCTGATAAACAGGGGGCTTACAGTTTTTAGCTCAAATGATATGATAGCTTCATTGTATAACTTTCTAAACATACTGCCACCTCATTTCTTCCTTCAAGCCTTGCATGAGATAGCTTCTGAGGTTATGCTGTTCTATTTTGTATACCTTAGTTTCGGTTAACCTTATGCAACCCAAACCTACAGAGGTTTTACCTCCCACCCTTAATTGTCCGCTCTCCAGCACCTTCAATATAAGCTTTAAAATATCCTCGTGTTCTGGCTCCAAATTATCCACTGACATGTAAAACTCAAACCGAGCTCCAGCATCCACCTGCTCAAAGTCATATTTCTTCTTATCAGCAGCCGTCCCTGTATCCCTGTCTATCCCCACGCCATCTCGTATGCTAAGGTGGGCATCCCCTTTAAGGTGGCAATCGTTCACTGTCAGCTTGGAAGCAAAGTATGGATTACCAAAAATCCTGCACACAGTACACAGCCGCTTGTATATCTCTTCTGCAATTATGCGATCGGCATCATGATTGGCTTTAACCGACTCCTGTATATTTTTTATCTCATCAAGCTGCTCTTTGTTACCTAGGCATGGGTCATTGACTATCAAACAAGCTTTAAACCTTTCATCTATTCCACTTGATAGCAACGTCTCAAGGTAACTCCTCAGCACGCCTTTGAGAGAACTGCCTGGAATATATGGCTTCCCATTGCTATCCTTTATAACCGAATTGTCTACCTGCACTGGGTCTAAACTCTCACCGCTGGAACCTATATGTATAGGCGTCTCAGCCAGCAAAATGCCTTTTACGATGTATTTATTATAAAACCTATCAAGAAGCATCACAGGCTTCATCCCCCTTCATCTTTTAAGTGCCCTCAGCTTCCAATATAGATAGCCGAAAAACCTGCTGATTTCTTTCAAAGCTTCCTTGTCATCCTTATTGCATTTTTCATATATTCTATCCATATATTCTATTACCACATCCGCAAGCGCTTTATTATTGGAAAATGGCTTGTCCCAGCCATTACCCTTACCTTTTTTGTATTCCATAAACAGCTTAAACTCCTTGTAACAACTGGCATTAGCAGCCATAGTGGCCAATTTTCTTATATTATTACTACCTATTTCGCCATTCCTTTGCCAAAAACTCGCATTCTTCCCCAGCTCCTCTACAAAACTCAGTAACATCTCAATCATTTAACATACACCCCCAAAGTGGTAGTCAAACTTCCCAAATCCATTATCGGTATCTTGTCCAAATCCCTCTAGAGAACCGAAATAGTCTATAACTTTATCAAATGCAAGATGTGTCTTAAAAACTATCACGCTACCCTTCTCGACCATGTGAACGGGCTGTTCACGCTTGTCCTCTCCTACTTTTGATGTATCATACCCTCTGAAGTTAAAGACTTCTGCATACACTTTTTCTACTTGTACATCCAAATTGATGCCAAGTGCTTTTAACCACACCGCTTTGTATTGGTCGGTAGACATATATTCATTTACATCGGCAAACCCAAAATCCAATTTAGCATCCGATATAAACTTGATAGCAAAATACCTGCAACCATCATCATTTATACCGTTGTTTCTTTTATATTGGGCATCAAACTCCTTTAATGACTGAATAACCTTACTTACATCAGGGGTATCCATTTTTTCATCCATTACCGTAACATTGCATCTGCCCAAGCCTACCGATGTGTATTTCCCAATCCTCAGTTCATCTATGATGCTCAACTCCTGCGGCGTCAATCCCAAAATTTGACCTTCAAAGACGTTCTCCTCATATCCCGTGTTTTGGTCTTGCAAAGTGGCTGAAACGGCTAGCAGCGAATAAAGTGAGCCATCCTTTGCAGTACCGGTATACCTGTTTATAGCCGTTCTGGTAACAAAGCTTTTGACCACGTTGTATTTTTTACCATCTTTTAATAAACCCGATACAAACTCTACTCTGCCTCTACCTCCTTCACATTTGGCACATCTAGGCTGTTGTATAAGCCTGTCTACAAAACCATGGTGCGGATCCATCTTGCACATCATCAAAGTAGACGGAATGACCATTGTGTCTTTAGGATAGAAAAATGAAATTCTTATATCGCCCAGCTTTTGGCAAAGAGTTTGCAACTTGCAATCGCTACACCGAGGTTTGTCTTTAAAATACACCCAGTTTTTCTTTTGTATACCATCTATCGTGACCACTTCATCAGGGTCATAGTAATGACAATTGTTAAGTATGTATCTTGCAAGGGCTGCCCTTATTACATTTCCTGGTATGTAATCTATGCTTTCAATGTAATTTGATACCAGTTTTATACCACCCACTACAAAAGGTGAGATAAAATTTAGCCTAACCTTCATCAAGTCACCTCCTCCAGATAAACCTTAACCCTACCGTAGCCCCTGCTTCTACCATTGCCCACGCTGTCTATCATTTTTATAGCCAACTCTAAATCTTGCTTATACTTCAAAGTATCCTCATCAAAGTATACCGTTATAGTGCCGGTAAAAACAGCAGGCCTTACCGCTTCTGTAATAAACAACGCTTCATGTTTGGCCGTCCTTTTATATCTATCAATAGCATTACCTACCCTTATAAAAACGAATTCCTTCTTCTCTTGAGATTTGCCTTTATCATTTGGCATATCATTAAGCACAAAATCATCAACATAAACACGAGAAGGCTTGTATCCTTGTCCACCGAATATATTGCATGCAGAACAGTCACATATGCCATCAACATGGTTAGGTAGAGTTAACTTGTAAAAATTGCTGCGCACTTTGCCCTTTATGGTGCTCCCAGGGATGTAAGGCTTTCCCCTAAACCGCACTGTTCTTTTATGTATATAGCCATCAGCCTCCCCCGATGCTATATTAAAGGGCGTTTGGACCTCTATACTTACGTTGTATTTTTTAAGAAACACTGTCTTCACCCCCTCCAACGCAATCCCAAAGCATTACTATATCTTCCCAGGGTGACACAAATGGTTTGCCTTTATGGGCATTTGGGTTTTCAATAAGGCCGCTAAACCGCCGGGGGTCTACGCCAAAAATCTCTGCAACAAATGTGCTATAATCCTGTGATAGCCTTGCCGTCTGATATGCATAGAAAAGCTGGAACTCATAAGGCTTTAGCTCTCTGGCGGCATGCCGGAATTTATACAGCTGCGAGCGATTTATTCCTTTGGTATCCTTCATACGTTTAATCACATTTATAAATTTGCTTAACTTTAAGCTGTCAGTGGGGAACAGGGCCCACCGCGATGTAGATAGGTCCACACTTATATTACTCTCTATCACTTCTACATCCACTGTCCCATATTTTACCCCTGATTCCCTGGCCAAAGCTTTGGCACTCTTTAATTTGGCTTGGGCTACCTGAAACATACTTTGTAAGGGTGTATTGTGTTTGGCTATGCAAATCCCTGCTGACATAGTGAGCTCATAGTTAAAGCTTCGGTCAAACCCCTCTATTATCTCATTAACAATTTCTAAGCTGACATCGCCTGGCACTATGATAAACACGTCATCGCCACCCAAAGCGATTGCCTCGAACCTTGCATGATCCCTCATTACTTTGTGTATAGCGCTATATACGCAGCGTTTGGTGGTATAATCCACTTTCCGGCTAAAATACATATTTTGAAGGGGATTTCTTATGTTCATCACCACATTTCCCATGTTGTTGCCATCAGCATAAATCACAGCTACATGGCCATGACTATCCTTCAAGTCAGATATGCTGGCTACATCCCATTTAGGTGAACGACCAATAACTCTTTGATATTCTTCATAAAATATGGCTTTGTCTTTACCAACCATATTCTTTCTCATGCACGAGGGACAAGCTGCCATCCTGCCTTCCGGCGTTATAACAATGTACTTGGCATCCCTCACGCTACAAAGTCTGCACACTTCACCCCGAGAATTTATACGCTCAACACAAGTAAAATCTATTTTCTTACCATCTATGACGATTTCTTCCAAATCGCTGTCAGGATTGATGGGATATACCTTGGTTTTCTTCCTTTCCTCAATGCGTTCATGCAAGGCCCTCATCTTTTGACTGTAATCATTAAAAAGTTCATTGATAGTACAGGATATGAACTCAAATGCAACCTTTGCAGTTAAAGAAACCTTGGCAAAACATTCCTCAAGCTGCCTACATGCCTCACTGCCTTGTCCTCCGGGTAAAAGCATCAAAACGTTGCCACCACCGCAATATAAGGCGCATTCCTCTATATAACGTTGGGATAAAAATTGCCTCGTCAATTCTTCGTTCATATATTTGATTATAGTGCTGGCACCGCGAATATCCTTTATCCGGTTATTCTCTAAAAAATACTTCTTTATTTTGTAAATCGATCCTAATACCAGGTCCACTTGTACGTCTCTTTCAAGTTTTGCCGGCTTTTGTGCAGCAATATTGACTATAAACTCCTTTATATTGTCATGGCTGTCTTCAAAAAATTGCCTGTAAAACTTGGTGGTATCAAAAGGCATACCAGGCCTACCATACAACAGGTAATTGAGCAACACATAAAGGTGAGCTGCATCCCTGACAGACGACCAACATCCCCCATCTTGGTCATCACTAAAATAATAAGGGACATCCCAGTAGTCTTCCAGCAAAGCTTTAATGCCACTGTCCGCATCCTTTATCTTGCCTTTGAACTCTTCCTTCAATTTTTTAAATTCCGAAAAAGAGATAGGTTTAGGGCTCAAAATATTTATCAAACCTTGAGACATTGGCACTACCTCTCCTTGTCATTTGATTTTTTGATTAAAATAACCTGTACTCCCTAAAATCTACATGTTCAAATTCTCTTACAGTCACCACCTTGTCTCCCTGCATTTCCTCCTTGACCAACCTATGGGTGGTGGCATATACCGGCTTTAGATTGCGCTTTATGCAGTGTGCTACCACCATCATGGTAGCACCATAGTCACCTTGAACCAGGACATAATCGCCTCCCCGGGCATTATCATCGATCCAATTCAGAATATCTGCTAAGTAGTCATCAAGTTTGTCAAGGTCAGGTGGGATATTGCTCCATTTCTCAAGCAGCACGGGACTTAATGGAATGAATTGGGTTATATGAAACTTCTGCTGCGCCTGTCTCTGTTGAGCCTCAGTAAGCTGATGTGAAAACACAAGCAGCATTCTTCTTCCAGGTGCATCGGATTTGATGATTTTTTCGACCTCACTCAAAAAATTCATCAGCTTTTCCTTAAAAGTAACCGGCTTATTGGGATGTGGCGTCCAACCTGCATGGTTTATATCATTGCGTAAATTGGATAAATTGTAAAGCAATTTGTAAAACTCTATCGTAGTGTTTAGATCGAATCCATTTAGCAATTTTACAAATGCAGTCCCTTCCTGGATTTCTCTATAATATCCGCTATATCGTTGTCTACACTCCTTGTCCCTTTTATTCAATCCGTACATATCACATGCAAAACTTATAAGCCCCTCTTCCAATATGGTTAATCCCTGCTGGTACATCCTATTTTCAAGACACCATCTTACAGTTTCTAGCATATTCACATGCTCGTCCTGTCCGAACCTGTTAAAACGATTTTTCAGCAGGTCCATTATTTGCGCCAACGGTTTTATATGCTTATAAGCTTTGCTTTCCACCACTTCGTTTATAACTTTCTTTAGTTCCAAAGCCTTAATCGATAAATCCTGGCCCCTACATGTAAAAACCGCACTGCTAAACTGCACCATTGCCTCTGCCAGCTTTCGTAAAAGGCGGGGTTCTTTAAAGAGATAAGCAGCATCTATAGGCAGCTCACATTGAGATATATTCTCACTTATGCGTCTTGAAAGCCTGGCACTCTCTTCACGGGTTAACCGCTCGATGATTGAGGCATCGCCTGTCTCAAGATAGCGATCAACACCTATTACCCAATCAAATAAAACCACAAACGGCGTTAGATCAAATACGGGAGCATTGCGTTCAGATACAGGTATATTCTTTATTTTCTCTATACCTCCCAGAGCATCAAATGCACCATAATATATGCCTTTTATTTCGCATCTCTTGACAATCCGAGCAAAGCACAAAACGATAAAGGTTAGCATGGGTAAGAAACGAAATGAATGGGTTATGTCTAATACTATTTCATCACCTTCTTCAATGTTGGCCATAAGTATCTCGAACAGTTTCCACAATTCTCTTTCATTATTACCACTAGGAATGGGTATACGCCTAATACATCGGGGGTCATCCCGGAAAATATCTTCTAACGCTTTCTCAAGGCCTGGCCTTTGTTCGTTATAGCTTTTGCTATATGCATTGCTAATCCAGTTGTTTTTATATGCGGCTTCGGTTGTAAAAACCAGCACCGAGTCGAATTTTAATCCTTTATTGGTCAATAATCTAATAAGGGCTTCTTGTATATAACAGCAATTCTCAACTTTTTCATCGTCCAATATATAATTGCAGGGGTGATATGCATTTGTCCCCAAAAAAGAGATAAATTTAAGCATAACCTACCCCCTTAGTATTAGTAATAAATTACTGAGGTCCTAGATTATACTTTTAATTTTTAATATCCGCAAATTATATCCTCATACAACTTAACCGCTTCCTCAAAGAGCTGTTCAAAAGTGCTAAATTGCTCTACAGTGTCTTGAGTACCTCTAGGTTGGGAACCATGCACAGCCGCATTTCGAGTATATTCCAGTTTATAATAAATTTCCTTTTGGGGATCTGTAAATAAAGAATTGGCATTCTTCTTAATATATTCTCTAATGTTCTCTCGAGAATTACAATTTAAATAGTCATCAAAACCATATTTCCTACCTATACCGATTATAATGCCCTCATACAGCAATATAAGCGCTTTCAAATACTGTTTCTTACTAAAGAATAGCTTAGCCCTCTCCACCATTCTTCTATCCAATGTAGGACTCAACAAAGGCTTTAATTGTTCATTCAAATAATTAGCAATAGAAGCTTTATAGTCATTTCCTTTCGAAATAGTTTGTAGCGTTTCAGTTATGTGTATAAGCTGGCTACGTGGCTGCCTGTTCATTTCAAGCCAGAAATATGTTCTTTCAGTATTCTCTATACCTATAAGGCTTAACAAATCCACAAAATACCCTGAATTATTAAAAGTAGCAAGGCTTTCAGCTATTGAAACCAATTCATTAATCAAATCGATCCTCAGGACGGGTACCGACTCAGCAGGTAAATCATCCACAAATTTCCCCATATCCAATGCTCCATAATACACGGTTACACCACAAATGTTTTTTATGTACTTTAGTACCATCATAGAAAAGGCTATTATAACTGGCATATGCCTGTAAGCATGGGTGATATCTAGAACAACTTTACATTTCTCATCCCTAAATTCCTTTAGCATAGTATTTATGTATACCTCATAATCAAGGGGATCAACCGCCAAAAGCCTTACCCCCGGAATTTTACCGGAAAGCAAAGCCTCCCATTTGCTAAGCATTTCATTTGAAATCCCCTTCTGCTCTTCTTGGTATACCTTTAAATACCATTCGATTAAACCGTCAAGATCTTCTCTATTGTCGTCATTATCATCTAAAGCACTTACAAGCTCAGACCAGTTAGAGTGTCTCGTACCAAAGACCAGCCATTGATTTATTCTGTAACCAAGCTTTTTTAATACTTTATATAGTGCTGCACCAAAAAACGACGTATATACAACCTCTTCGGTTTCTTTAAAATAGTAGCCTGCTTTTCTATAACCGTTCTCTTCAACTTTTCCCTTTCCGATTAAAGAAATTAAAACAACATTTTCTTGTGTACTCACACACATCATCCACCTTAAGATACACAAAATACTATATTTTACATTTTTAATGGTATATTTCTACATCAAACGATAAAATCCTTCTTGTTTGCACAAAATTTATTTTAAATTGAAAACTTCTCTAGCAGAAGCCTTGTCCCCTTCAAGGGTTATGGTAACCCCCCAGTAATTTCTCGAACCGCCACTTACTGTTTTATAGTTGAAAACCCAATAATCAAGGTCGTGAACAATGCGATGTGCCAGCAGCAATAGGTCAATGTCCTTTCTTTCGTATGCCTTTTCAAAAGCCAATGCAAACGCTTCCAGGTCTTGTTTTAAAGTCTGAGAATCAATTTTAGCTGTAATATCATAAACGCGATCAACAAGGCTATTTTCACCTGCCAAATAAGAAGCTATGGCATTCCACCCTGACCCGCTTTTATCTTTATACTTTCCAAGCTGTCCCCAACCAGTGAGATTATTCATTATAAGATGAAGTTGGTGTACTTCCTCTTGAATGGGAGACAATTGTTGCAAATCGATATTGTTAAGTTCTTTCTGAGCTTCTTCCACCTTTTCTTCTGCCGGAGGTTTTTTCCCACCCTTCTCTTCAACCAACGGCGCACCAAAGCAACCACTTAAAAACGCCAGCATGACAATATAAACCATAATTATGAAAAACGTTTTCATCCGTATCATGATAAGCTTCTCCCCTTTGGACATAATGTACTATGAAAATTTGCAGACCTAAGCCTGCGACTTGTCGCAATTAGTTTTTCTTTGTGAGCATAACATATTGAAGACAATATAACTTTACTCTGGTAACTAAGGTCGTACTCCCTCAAAATCAAGCGATTTGTGTTTCCTTAAAATGGACAATTTGTATCCACACCTGCAATCCCTTATTAGGTAAGCTAAAAACGGCCATGTAGGTGGGTCAATAAGCAAAGATAAATATTAGTTTCAATCTCTTATAGGTAGGCTAAAAACACAACCGGTGCCTTTGCGCTATGCTCTTTGTTGTGGGTTTCAATCCCTTATAGGTAGGCTAAAAACCAAAAGGGACGGTGTTCGGGCTGAAGCTCGACTCCGGGTTTCAATCCCTTATAGGTAGGCTAAAAACTTAGGCTTGCATAAAATGCAAGCCCCTTTTTCAAAAGTTTCAATCCCTTATAGGTAGGCTAAAAACATTATACCACACTTCACAAAATATACATTTTGCGAAGTTTCAATCCCTTATAGGTAGGCTAAAAACTAAACTTGGTAATATGTATATTATTGAAGAGTATGTGTTTCAATCCCTTATAGGTAGGCTAAAAACACAAGTACACGCCCGTTGTTTGGTCCTGCTATCTTTGGTTTCAATCCCTTATAGGTAGGCTAAAAACATGGCGTGCTGATCCGAGACGTGATGATGAGTGGTAGTTTCAATCCCTTATAGGTAGGCTAAAAACAAGACACAGCCAGCGATCCTGTCCAGGGTGTTGTAGTTTCAATCCCTTATAGGTAGGCTAAAAACTTGCTTCTCCTGTTCCTGCACTCATGTTGTCTTTAGGTTTCAATCCCTTATAGGTAGGCTAAAAACTGATTACTACAGCGGGGACAGTCAGAGAGTGCATATAGTTTCAATCCCTTATAGGTAGGCTAAAAACTTAAGATAAATCAGTGCACGGTGTTTCCGCAATGTGCGTTTCAATCCCTTATAGGTAGGCTAAAAACTAGATATGTCGGAATACAAACCCCTCATCAGCATATGTTTCAATCCCTTATAGGTAGGCTAAAAACCATCCTATCCTCTCCTTATTTGTTTTTCTTTCGTTGTTTCAATCCCTTATAGGTAGGCTAAAAACCGTCTGGACGATTCTCGCCACGTTCCCAATTAGATAGTTTCAATCCCTTATAGGTAGGCTAAAAACGTGTTGCTAAGCCTAGAGTAGTGGAAATAGAAGAACTGTTTCAATCCCTTATAGGTAGGCTAAAAACTTTTCTGCATTACCAGCGCAGGATTTTTTTATTGCCAGTTTCAATCCCTTATAGGTAGGCTAAAAACCATTTCTATCCCCTCCATTTTATTTTGTTTGATTATAGTTTCAATCCCTTATAGGTAGGCTAAAAACCCCCGAAACCAACAAATTAGTGTATATGCTTAACGAGTTTCAATCCCTTATAGGTAGGCTAAAAACGATATAAGCGCTTTTACACATATAGAAGAAAACCGAAGTTTCAATCCCTTATAGGTAGGCTAAAAACTGAGCATTATACGTCACACCATCAAAAACTATCTTATAGTTTCAATCCCTTATAGGTAGGCTAAAAACTCTTTTTGAAGCATACAATCAACCTCCTATTATGTATGTTTCAATCCCTTATAGGTAGGCTAAAAACTATGTCCACCACCTTTTTTTATTTTTTGTTGTCTATAGTTTCAATTCCTTATAGGTAGGCTAAAAACTTAGCCTGTTGCAATTCGCTTTCAAGCTGTTTAGACCTGTTTCAATCCCTTATAGGTAGGCTAAAAACGAAGTATATGAAGGCGAGATAAAGAATTACAACAGGTGTTTCAATCCCTTATAGGTAGGCTAAAAACATACTCTGTTGCGTTATCCTCGACCCGAGAAGGTTGTGTTTCAATCCCTTATAGGTAGGCTAAAAACGGGGAGAGAACGGAGAAGAAGGAGGTGAGAGGGCAGAGTTTCAATCCCTTATAGGTAGGCTAAAAACCCTCTTTTTTGCTTTTTTCCTGCTGTTTCCCTTCAGTGTTTCAATCCCTTATAGGTAGGCTAAAAACCGAAATTGATGGCAAGTTGCCCGACCCGTCGCATATTGTTTCAATCCCTTATAGGTAGGCTAAAAACTATCCGACCATCGCAGGCCAAGACATTCGCCACGTCTGTTTCAATCCCTTATAGGTAGGCTAAAAACTTTTTTGTTAATCCGTTTCCCCTCTTGCGGGAAACGGAGTTTCAATCCCTTATAGGTAGGCTAAAAACAGCTAGAGAAAAATTCGAAAGGATACAACTGGGAGAGTTTCAATCCCTTATAGGTAGGCTAAAAACAAGGTGTTGTTGAAGTCTCATCGCCGTCTCCTTCTTTGTTTCAATCCCTTATAGGTAGGCTAAAAACTTAGAAGTAGAGGTCGACTTAAGAGACAAAGTAGGACGTTTCAATCCCTTATAGGTAGGCTAAAAACCTGTAGGCAAGACTGAGCAAGCGCAGGAGTTTAGAAGTTTCAATCCCTTATAGGTAGGCTAAAAACAAATTGCATGCTAGAAAATCCTTCCTTTAAGCGGTAGTTTCAATCCCTTATAGGTAGGCTAAAAACTGTTTGGTCTGGCGTGGCGATGTTTCGGCATTGTGTCGGTTTCAATCCCTTATAGGTAGGCTAAAAACTTTTCAAAAAAGAAAGGAGAGATGTGTATGTATTATTCGTTTCAATCCCTTATAGGTAGGCTAAAAACTTGTACTGTTTGCCATTTATCCCAATTGAGAAATTTGGTTTCAATCCCTTATAGGTAGGCTAAAAACTTACAAACCTCACACTGCCATCCGGATCCCGCTTTCTGGTTTCAATCCCTTATAGGTAGGCTAAAAACGCAAAAAAAGAAAGGAGAATGAAACATGGGAAAGATGTTTCAATCCCTTATAGGTAGGCTAAAAACTCTTGCGGAGCTTCCGATGTGTGGGCCATATCCGGGTTTCAATCCCTTATAGGTAGGCTAAAAACTTTTACTCTCAATCCACTTCTCTACTTCGACTGTTTGTTTCAATCCCTTATAGGTAGGCTAAAAACTAATTTTATCAATCCAACTAATAGTGAAAAAACGAGGTTTCAATCCCTTATAGGTAGGCTAAAAACTGAACCGATTGAGGATTTGGTATTCTTAAAGCAGGGTTTCAATCCCTTATAGGTAGGCTAAAAACCAATAAAACTAATGCTGAGGCCATGGCGAAGAAAGTGTTTCAATCCCTTATAGGTAGGCTAAAAACGCGGCCTTCCACCAGGCCCTCGCACACTTTTCTAAGTTTCAATCCCTTATAGGTAGGCTAAAAACCCGCATGTGCCGAATGCGGCGACGAGTTCCGCATCGAGTTTCAATCCCTTATAGGTAGGCTAAAAACCTTCCTTTACTTTTTTCACCTCCTTCCTCAAGACGGGTTTCAATCCCTTATAGGTAGGCTAAAAACCTTTGCGCATACCAATTGTTGTTTTCTCATATATGCGTTTCAATCCCTTATAGGTAGGCTAAAAACGGTTATGCTGCCCCAAGCACTAGATAACAAACTTCGGTTTCAATCCCTTATAGGTAGGCTAAAAACCGGGGAAAGTGGTAACGGGCAGACGTTCCTTGAGAAAAGTTTCAATCCCTTATAGGTAGGCTAAAAACTGCGCCGAGCGCATCGAGGACGAGCGTGTTATCCAGTTTCAATCCCTTATAGGTAGGCTAAAAACGATGTATCCGTTGTCAAGGTACTGGGTGCTGCAAGCGAGTTTCAATCCCTTATAGGTAGGCTAAAAACCTCAGGAAAAACAAGTCTGTATCTTCTGCGGCGAGCCGTTTCAATCCCTTATAGGTAGGCTAAAAACCAGCACAGTCCTGCCACAGCTGCAACATTCGCAGCTGGTTTCAATCCCTTATAGGTAGGCTAAAAACTTATTGCAGGTACAGTATCCGCCGGGAACAGGCAACGTTTCAATCCCTTATAGGTAGGCTAAAAACAAACGGCGTTGAACTCACCGAAGTGGCACAAACAGACAGTTTCAATCCCTTATAGGTAGGCTAAAAACCTTGCAATACAGTTGTTATATCGGAATATTCATCTACGTTTCAATCCCTTATAGGTAGGCTAAAAACATTGATAAATTACTTACAATCGCAAAATGATTTGCGGTTTCAATCCCTTATAGGTAGGCTAAAAACGGCGTGTATTTTTACGGTATCCCAGTAGATGATGATAGGTTTCAATCCCTTATAGGTAGGCTAAAAACTTAAGCAATAAGAGAAGAAACCTTCCACATCAAGTGGTTTCAATCCCTTATAGGTAGGCTAAAAACAGTTTGATATCGTCCATACCTAATCAACCTCCCTATGGTTTCAATCCCTTATAGGTAGGCTAAAAACCATTATAGGGAGGCGTTTAGCTTTATCAACGTGGCATGTTTCAATCCCTTATAGGTAGGCTAAAAACTTTAGAATTCGCCAAACAGTTTAAGCACTATTAACGGTTTCAATCCCTTATAGGTAGGCTAAAAACATAAAGAATACTCACCCCAAACAAAGGGGTATTACAGTTTCAATCCCTTATAGGTAGGCTAAAAACCCTGCAATTGGCTTGCCGTTATTTTGCCAACAATGTGTTTCAATCCCTTATAGGTAGGCTAAAAACATCGTTTAGCTGGCAAAGACGGAATCATTCTTGACCAGTTTCAATCCCTTATAGGTAGGCTAAAAACCCGAGACTGCGTAAGGAGGTGAGAGGGATGAAAGTGTGTTTCAATCCCTTATAGGTAGGCTAAAAACACAAGAAAAAATACGGCAGAAAGAAAAAGACCGACCAAGTTTCAATCCCTTATAGGTAGGCTAAAAACTGGATTAACGCCCCCAATGGGGTAGACATATGGGGCGCTCTGGATGGTTTCAATCCCTTATAGGTAGGCTAAAAACTGTATCGCCGGATGCCGTCCTGGCCGCCGAAGCCAAGTTTCAATCCCTTATAGGTAGGCTAAAAACTCGTTTCCCATGGTTGCCCAGCAAATTCTTTTGCGAGTTTCAATCCCTTATAGGTAGGCTAAAAACTAAAAGAGGGCGGTAGGACTATCAAAGGACGAATTGTGTTTCAATCCCTTATAGGTAGGCTAAAAACAACCTCCAGATATGTTTTGCCACCAGAATCCACTTTGTTTCAATCCCTTATAGGTAGGCTAAAAACGCGCAGGAGTTTAGAACGACTGGAACACTCACAAAGAAGAGTTTCAATCCCTTATAGGTAGGCTAAAAACCAAAAATCCAAGACGGTGCAATAACCAACGCAAAGAGTTTCAATCCCTTATAGGTAGGCTAAAAACTAGCACCAACAAGCCCAACGCTTATCGCATACATTGTTTCAATCCCTTATAGGTAGGCTAAAAACAATCTTACAAATATAACAACTTTCTTGCCTGCATCGAGTTTCAATCCCTTATAGGTAGGCTAAAAACAGTGAAGCATCAGTTACGACCGTCCATGTTTGGCATATGTTTCAATCCCTTATAGGTAGGCTAAAAACTGAGTTCGACTATGCCAGCCACAATGGGCGTAAGTAGTTTCAATCCCTTATAGGTAGGCTAAAAACCGGAAGCATTTATCGAGGCAGGCCCGAGGACACAATGTTTCAATCCCTTATAGGTAGGCTAAAAACGGTTTGGTGTAACTGCCGAAAATCAACAGCGTGCAAAGTTTCAATCCCTTATAGGTAGGCTAAAAACTTGTTGTAGATACTGCAAGGATACAGGATTTAGCAGGTTTCAATCCCTTATAGGTAGGCTAAAAACCATCTTCACCAGTAGCAATGAGCTTATACGTAAAAGGTTTCAATCCCTTATAGGTAGGCTAAAAACGTATAAGCGTCTTGCCAGCTTGACGCTGTGCTTTTAGTTTCAATCCCTTATAGGTAGGCTAAAAACGAAGAAATCGTGCTTACTATGCCATTCCAGGTGTTCCGTTTCAATCCCTTATAGGTAGGCTAAAAACGATGCAGGGATTCAGCAACATGTGTCTAGCGCAAAACTGTTTCAATCCCTTATAGGTAGGCTAAAAACGTATGGTCAGGGTTTCGGCTGCACGTGTGCCGTCAAGTTTCAATCCCTTATAGGTAGGCTAAAAACTTTGTTCATTCCGCCAATGATCCAGTTAAGTACACCTTGTTTCAATCCCTTATAGGTAGGCTAAAAACAGAGAGGTGATGGGCTGATGGAATATATCGCAACCTTGTTTCAATCCCTTATAGGTAGGCTAAAAACAATTAAAAAGACAGCAGAGGAGCAACTAAAAGTTATGTTTCAATCCCTTATAGGTAGGCTAAAAACATGGGGTAGCAGTTGCTACCCCTCAAACTTTTAAAGGTTTCAATCCCTTATAGGTAGGCTAAAAACGACCAGCTGCCTTTATTCAGCACCCCAGCCGTAGGTAGTTTCAATCCCTTATAGGTAGGCTAAAAACTTGAGGTTATAAACCTTAAAGCGGCTAACATCACAGGTTTCAATCCCTTATAGGTAGGCTAAAAACAACACATTGTGGCTGGTGCAATTACGGGCGATAAGAGTTTCAATCCCTTATAGGTAGGCTAAAAACCTGTTGAACCGTGCAAAACCGCCCATAAAGGCAGCAAGTTTCAATCCCTTATAGGTAGGCTAAAAACTGTAAGCCCTGGAGACGTAGCGAAGGGCATACTAGTGTTTCAATCCCTTATAGGTAGGCTAAAAACTTTTTCGTGAGGAAACCGTATTCTTGAGATGCGGGGGTTTCAATCCCTTATAGGTAGGCTAAAAACTCGGTAAAACCTTCTATTGTATTTTTTGTCCCCGAATGTTTCAATCCCTTATAGGTAGGCTAAAAACTGAGTAAAGGAGGGAATCGCTTTGCAAATAATACGCATGTTTCAATCCCTTATAGGTAGGCTAAAAACTCACAGATGCAAAAATTGTGAGTTTAAACGCAAGCAGTTTCAATCCCTTATAGGTAGGCTAAAAACCGCTATCACAAACGCTAAAATCGCTAACGGTGCTATGTTTCAATCCCTTATAGGTAGGCTAAAAACCTGAAGTTATCCCATCCCACAAGCCTACAAAAAAGTGTTTCAATCCCTTATAGGTAGGCTAAAAACTAAAGCCATTGTACTGCCATTACCACGAATTGTAAAAGTTTCAATCCCTTATAGGTAGGCTAAAAACAGTTAGACCATATGCGCACGATACATCCTGTTGTCGGTTTCAATCCCTTATAGGTAGGCTAAAAACTGCGTGCCGTCCTGCTTGTATGCGATGCTGTTGCGGGGTTTCAATCCCTTATAGGTAGGCTAAAAACTAAGATGGTCGAAGATATTAGCAACAATATGCATTATTGTTTCAATCCCTTATAGGTAGGCTAAAAACTAACCAGCCGACGCCTGTTGAAAGAGTATCTATCGGGTTTCAATCCCTTATAGGTAGGCTAAAAACCTTTAAAAGTTTGAGGGGTAGCAACTGCTACCCCATGTTTCAATCCCTTATAGGTAGGCTAAAAACTAAAAGACGGAGCTACTACCTACACTGGTGATGGTGGTTTCAATCCCTTATAGGTAGGCTAAAAACTTTCTGGCAAATGACATAGTTAGTTTGGGTATTAGTATGTTTCAATCCCTTATAGGTAGGCTAAAAACTCTTTGCACATGCAACATCAAGTGGTTCTCCTTATCCGTTTCAATCCCTTATAGGTAGGCTAAAAACTATCAAACGAGCGTAACCAATGCTCCAATATTAAACGGTTTCAATCCCTTATAGGTAGGCTAAAAACTTGGCATGATTCGCTCCATTGTGGTGAGAGCCTATAGTTTCAATCCCTTATAGGTAGGCTAAAAACCAGGAGGAATAACTTCAACCGCTTATGATTTAGAAGGTTTCAATCCCTTATAGGTAGGCTAAAAACCCGGTTTTCCGGTCAGCTACATATTGCATTATTCGTAGTTTCAATCCCTTATAGGTAGGCTAAAAACTCCTATCATCCCTCCTTACCTTATTATCCCTCGTTTGTTTCAATCCCTTATAGGTAGGCTAAAAACGCAGATCGTCCAGTATGCGCCATGTGCTTTCATAATGTTTCAATCCCTTATAGGTAGGCTAAAAACCATCCCGTACGTTCTCACTATGCCCACCGCTTCAAGTTTCAATCCCTTATAGGTAGGCTAAAAACGAACAGCAGAGATACGCATACAAAAAGCTAAAGAGCGTTTCAATCCCTTATAGGTAGGCTAAAAACCTTGTACTGGAGCCAGGCTATACGAAACTACCACATGTTTCAATCCCTTATAGGTAGGCTAAAAACCGGATAGCCTGGTCAGACAAATATTTACTTTGCGGTATAGTTTCAATCCCTTATAGGTAGGCTAAAAACCCACCGTTCGATTATCAGATAACGAAGAGTAAAATGTTTCAATCCCTTATAGGTAGGCTAAAAACAACTTATGAAGCTTCCTCCCATCCATCCTTTGAGGTTGTTTCAATCCCTTATAGGTAGGCTAAAAACTAAAATAGCAGATGCGGCGATAACGGCAGCAAAGATGTTTCAATCCCTTATAGGTAGGCTAAAAACAACGAAAGGCTTGCAGGTTGTGGGGTATCAGCCCAAGGTTTCAATCCCTTATAGGTAGGCTAAAAACCCAATGAGCAATACGTAAGATCGGCGGGATTATCGTGTTTCAATCCCTTATAGGTAGGCTAAAAACCGCTTAATTCGACACCGTTTTTATCATACAATCTGGGTTTCAATCCCTTATAGGTAGGCTAAAAACTGTATCGCCGGATGCCGTCCTGGCCGCCGAAGCCAAGTTTCAATCCCTTATAGGTAGGCTAAAAACTCGTTTCCCATGGTTGCCCAGCAAATTCTTTTGCGAGTTTCAATCCCTTATAGGTAGGCTAAAAACTAAAAGAGGGCGGTAGGACTATCAAAGGACGAATTGTGTTTCAATCCCTTATAGGTAGGCTAAAAACAGCGCAGGGATTCAGTATTCACACAGCTCAGAATGTGTTTCAATCCCTTATAGGTAGGCTAAAAACATATTCGTCTATATAGCCACAAACATCACATTTACCAGTTTCAATCCCTTATAGGTAGGCTAAAAACTGGTTATCAAATACTTGCAACCGATTATTCGATATTTGTTTCAATCCCTTATAGGTAGGCTAAAAACTGGAATGGGTCAAGTTCAACAAGCTCATCTATATGGTGTTTCAATCCCTTATAGGTAGGCTAAAAACGGTTCCAACAGCGCCTTGCGCTATCAAAGCGGTTGTAAGTTTCAATCCCTTATAGGTAGGCTAAAAACTGCAAAAGAAGGGAGGAGGAAGTGATTGATGAACATGTTTCAATCCCTTATAGGTAGGCTAAAAACTACTTACGCCCATTGTGGCTGGCATAGTCGAACTCAGTTTCAATCCCTTATAGGTAGGCTAAAAACAAGGATTTTACGACACTAGTTGCAGGCGCCGTATATGGGTTTCAATCCCTTATAGGTAGGCTAAAAACAGGCCATTGTGCAATATGTAGCAGCTTTTACAAAAGGTTTCAATCCCTTATAGGTAGGCTAAAAACCTGACCTACCAGAAGATACGTTTACCGAATGTAAAGTTTCAATCCCTTATAGGTAGGCTAAAAACGCCGTTGTGTCTGCAAGGGCGGTACCATACTTGGCAGGTTTCAATCCCTTATAGGTAGGCTAAAAACCGCCTATGACGTTTACGCCTTGCAACGTTCCTGCCGGTTTCAATCCCTTATAGGTAGGCTAAAAACTCATAACTAGCATCCTCACCAACCCACTTCAGGACCGGTTTCAATCCCTTATAGGTAGGCTAAAAACACAGCTAGAGAACGCTGAGGGACTTATGTTCGATGGGTTTCAATCCCTTATAGGTAGGCTAAAAACAAAAAGCCGGACAAGTGGTCAGTTCGCCCTACTATGTTTCAATCCCTTATAGGTAGGCTAAAAACGAACACAATTTCAGACGCAAATGGGGGGCAAAGTTTTGGTTTCAATCCCTTATAGGTAGGCTAAAAACATTATTGGTATGGAGGATGACAAAAAATGCTAGTATTGTTTCAATCCCTTATAGGTAGGCTAAAAACGTGCTTGCTCGGCTACATATCGCTCCATCTTCTTTGGTTTCAATCCCTTATAGGTAGGCTAAAAACGAGATAGTTGTGGAAGCACAAAACTCAACGCAGGCGTTTCAATCCCTTATAGGTAGGCTAAAAACGATTTTCCGGCAGAGCATTAACCATTCGGGACAGCAGTTTCAATCCCTTATAGGTAGGCTAAAAACCGACCGTCCCTGGTTTCCTCTTCTTCTTGCCATTTAGGTTTCAATCCCTTATAGGTAGGCTAAAAACCCAACCTGCTCAAGGTTATTATTCAAGTACAAGATTGTTTCAATCCCTTATAGGTAGGCTAAAAACAATGAGCGCAAAGGCGGTGCAAATGTATGAACTATAGTTTCAATCCCTTATAGGTAGGCTAAAAACTTGCCGACTGGCTGGATGGCAGGACGTTCCCAGAGTTGTTTCAATCCCTTATAGGTAGGCTAAAAACGCAAAATAAGCCCAATCTTGCCAAAAGCAGTATACAAGTTTCAATCCCTTATAGGTAGGCTAAAAACTGTATGTGAACGCATCTTCACCCAAATACTGTTCGAGTTTCAATCCCTTATAGGTAGGCTAAAAACTTCCTCTTTCTCTTACAGCATCATCTACGTCATTTCCGGTTTCAATCCCTTATAGGTAGGCTAAAAACGTGCGAATGAAGTATTACCCACCTTAAAAGCTGTAGGGTTTCAATCCCTTATAGGTAGGCTAAAAACTAAGAGCAAAAATTTCATCTCCTTCCAGAATCAACTGTTTCAATCCCTTATAGGTAGGCTAAAAACCGTCCGTTTCTGATATGGGAATTCCGGATTTGAGCCAAGTTTCAATCCCTTATAGGTAGGCTAAAAACTAAATACTCCGACAGTTTTTGCCAACGTAGAAAGCAAGTTTCAATCCCTTATAGGTAGGCTAAAAACGCAACAATGTTGCGTGAAAGGCAACCACAATCCAATGTTTCAATCCCTTATAGGTAGGCTAAAAACTGAAGATGTAGAAGGAAGCGTAATACTATACGTTAAAGTTTCAATCCCTTATAGGTAGGCTAAAAACCTGGCGAAAGAATTCGGATGGACAATACAAGATATAGTTTCAATCCCTTATAGGTAGGCTAAAAACCAAGAGCAGTAGCTATGTACAGGAATCAGCTTATTAGTTTCAATCCCTTATAGGTAGGCTAAAAACGAATTGGCTTGTGGAGCTGTGGAATAAGTTATCACCGGTTTCAATCCCTTATAGGTAGGCTAAAAACGAAAGCACAACAGCAAGGACAGGATAAGCCTTTAAAAGGTTTCAATCCCTTATAGGTAGGCTAAAAACCCTACAGCTTTTAAGGTGGGTAATACTTCATTCGCACGTTTCAATCCCTTATAGGTAGGCTAAAAACTCTACGTAACCGAGATTGAGCGTAAAACCAACGTGGGTTTCAATCCCTTATAGGTAGGCTAAAAACAGTTATACACATTGTCGGAGACAAGTGCTGCAGTATTGTTTCAATCCCTTATAGGTAGGCTAAAAACAAATTTTGTGCCCTAAAAACTCTATTTCGTCTCTGGGTTTCAATCCCTTATAGGTAGGCTAAAAACTCCTGCTTCTCTTGCTCCACTTCTCTCCGAATTTGGGTTTCAATCCCTTATAGGTAGGCTAAAAACCTGAAACACTGCGCCAGGAGCTTACCAAAATCGCAGTGTTTCAATCCCTTATAGGTAGGCTAAAAACTGGTTAGTCTCGGCATGGTATTCGATAAAATCGAAATGTTTCAATCCCTTATAGGTAGGCTAAAAACCTATAGGTATTTTAATGCTGTTTGTCCAAGTTGTTTGTTTCAATCCCTTATAGGTAGGCTAAAAACTAGAGTGAGGGCTGGAGTGTATAAGATACAGGTCAAGGTTTCAATCCCTTATAGGTAGGCTAAAAACAAAAAGCAAAAACAACGTGGTACTATAAGCAGCATTGTTTCAATCCCTTATAGGTAGGCTAAAAACTCAGTAATCGTGCCGTTTAGGATTCGTGTTAGCATTAGTTTCAATCCCTTATAGGTAGGCTAAAAACCAGAAAAGGCGGCAAAGGAGTGAAGGCACTTTATGCAGTTTCAATCCCTTATAGGTAGGCTAAAAACTTTATGACGAATATTATAAGCAATTTGAATTGGCTTGTTTCAATCCCTTATAGGTAGGCTAAAAACCTACAACGCCGCCTGCTCGTTCAAGAGAAAAACCAGAAGGTTTCAATCCCTTATAGGTAGGCTAAAAACGTATTAGTGATAAGCTCTATTGCGGCGCTCTGGATGGTTTCAATCCCTTATAGGTAGGCTAAAAACAAAGAAAAACAGGCGTACAAAGAGATGCGGGACAAGGGTTTCAATCCCTTATAGGTAGGCTAAAAACTTCATACTTATCTGCTACCGTTGTTTGTCTTACATTGTTTCAATCCCTTATAGGTAGGCTAAAAACTCTTTATGCCGTTTAAAATGCTTCTGCCTAATCTGCGTTTCAATCCCTTATAGGTAGGCTAAAAACAGTTGCCGTTTCCTGTAGTCTGTGCCAATGTAATATGTTTCAATCCCTTATAGGTAGGCTAAAAACCAGTTTTTATTGTCTGGGCTTTAGCCCACAATTCAAGTTTCAATCCCTTATAGGTAGGCTAAAAACGATATTCGCCACGCTTGCTGTCGCCAACCACCTTTAATGTTTCAATCCCTTATAGGTAGGCTAAAAACATGTGGCAAGGTGCACATGCCCTAAGGGGTTGCTCGTTTCAATCCCTTATAGGTAGGCTAAAAACTCAATTGTTGGAACTGGAGATAGGCCCTTTGTACGAGTTTCAATCCCTTATAGGTAGGCTAAAAACCAATAAGGGTACCCAAGAAAGCATTGCTGGAGTGGCTGTTTCAATCCCTTATAGGTAGGCTAAAAACTTCAATGCAGGCCATATTGCTCTTTTGCCTATCCACCGTTTCAATCCCTTATAGGTAGGCTAAAAACTTTTTCTTTTAAATCAGCCATTCCATTAGGTGGTATAAGTTTCAATCCCTTATAGGTAGGCTAAAAACTGCCTGAGGAAAAGAGGGAGCGGTTTAAAGTAACAGAGTTTCAATCCCTTATAGGTAGGCTAAAAACCGATGACAAGCTGGTTAACTGGCTTAAACAAAATGGTAGTTTCAATCCCTTATAGGTAGGCTAAAAACCTGTTATCAGGGCCCGTAGAGACTTTTTCGTACAGGTTTCAATCCCTTATAGGTAGGCTAAAAACTCTTTATTATACCAATATACAACATATTTCTGAATTTGTTTCAATCCCTTATAGGTAGGCTAAAAACTTCAAGCTTTTGAACGGCTTTGAGAAATACTACTTTAGTTTCAATCCCTTATAGGTAGGCTAAAAACTGACGCTTGAGGAAACCGTCAATCCCGGCGACGACTTGTTTCAATCCCTTATAGGTAGGCTAAAAACGCAAAGACAGCCAAAAGGCTGCTGGCGGAGTAGGCAAATGTTTCAATCCCTTATAGGTAGGCTAAAAACACTTCTTTCCAAGCTCCCTCTTTTTTGCACATTTTTGTTTCAATCCCTTATAGGTAGGCTAAAAACTTGCAATACCGGTCAACGGTGGCAAGGACTTTGTTGGTTTCAATCCCTTATAGGTAGGCTAAAAACGCTTAAGTGGCAAGGATAAGCGGTATCCCAAATACGAGTTTCAATCCCTTATAGGTAGGCTAAAAACAGGAATGTTGAAAGAAGAAGATATAAAAGCTAACCGGTTTCAATCCCTTATAGGTAGGCTAAAAACAAAATAGTGGCGGTGTTGCAGCATTGGACGCAAAAGGTTTCAATCCCTTATAGGTAGGCTAAAAACCCGTTAGGTTGCTTCTGCAATAGCATTTGTTATTTTTTGTAAACACAAACCTATTATATTTCGTTTGAAATGATTATAGCACTCTTTGCTAAAAAAATAAAGGTTTCCGGGTAAAAAAGGAATAAAAAATTGTCGTCGATCTCCAAGGGTTTTTGCACTATTGAAGGTCGACGACAATTTTTACGCATAAATTATATAAAAATATCATCGCCGCCTTTTTTTACGCCCATGCTTTCACGTTCTGAGTATTTTGTTGTCCTCAATATATAGAAAATGACCGAGTCTTCCTCTTCATTTATTACTTTTTTAAGCTCCAGCTTCAACTTTTTGAAATTTGCTTCTGATATCTCTCCTTCTAATACTGAATTTTGTACCCAATTCAAATATTTCCTACAAATCTTAAGTACCTTGCTTACTCTTTTTTCCCCTACGTCATAAACCAGTATTAAAAACATCCTGGCCTCCATTCAGCTACTTTACTCAAGGATATCCCGTAAGCGTAAAATAATTCCCCCATTGACAAAAACATAATTTTGTGGGTACAAACTGTACAATCAAGCAAAGAAAAATCACTTAATTTCAGACTTTTTTAATATTTTAACTGACAAAGTTAGCAACTGTAAACTGGCAATTATCAGAATGTCACAATCGAGTAGGAGGTAGGTGATTATTTCACCTACCGTCCTCTCACACCACCGTACGTACCGTCCGGTATACGGCGGTTCGTTAGAATTGATGTACTACTACACATCGTTTCTTCCATCTCCTGACGCCGTCGATACACTATGCGCTTCCACTGTCCCCTGAGATTCCATCTCCTCCTCCAGTGGATAGCCCCCTTTCGAGGTTGTCTGCAGTCTTCGCATATCGTCCGAGTACATTAGACTTCCAAAACCTCCTAACGTTCAGCCCCTCCTTATCTCCTATCTCGGATAAGTACTATGGCCCCTGCTGACTTCTCAAGGCTCAGCCATACATCACTGCATGGGTTGTCATTTCCCACGACATATCCTTGAGACCTCCCCGGGTAAGAACGATAACTTTCATCTCGTATATCTGCCAGATTTACTGTATGGGGTTCAGTAATGTTGGACTTCGTTTTGTTATGCAAACTCGTCCGCCCCAATTCAGCCTCTTATCTGGTTCGTATCCCTCAGACCGAGATTTTGCCTTCCGCTTACTTCAGATTCCACCTCACGATGGACACCCTTGCGGTTCGACTAGTGGTTCCCACTACCAAGCCCACAGCGGACTTTCACCGCCTAGTTATCGCCCATGCCGGGTGCACGTAAAAACAATCCCCACCTTATTTAAGGTAGGGACTTCCTTTCTCTATTGTGTTCTTCAATTGTAATCACAACAGTTGATGTATTCTTCACAACACTTACTATATTCGACACTAGCTGCTAAAAACCTTCAATTCTTCTAAAAGTTTGCTCAACACCTTTACTACATGAAACAGCAGTTTCTCATTAAAACCCTGTCTTACCTCAATTACAGCAGGACCCACTTTTACGGTTAAAAAGTCGCTTAAAGATTAATCTTCAAATGGTTATCCACTTACCAATACATGACAAAAGCCTTGTACTCTTCCTCTCCTATTAAATGTTTTTCCAGTTTATACAATTCCAACCTTATCAGGCGCCTGTAGGATACATTCCGTCCAAGATGTCTGTGATTAAAAGTGGTCTTTAATTTATTTTCCATCTCTTCTACAAATACCTTTTGTGCTTTCTCCTTTAAAATCAATCCTTCCATACCTTTCTCAAAATCATCTTTGGTAATCATATTTTTACCTACAACCGTAAAAATCACTCTATCTACAATTATCGGCTTAAATATTTCAGCTATATCTAAATTGAGGGTAAATCTTCTAAAATTAGTAGTATGCAAAAAACCAATGCGGGGATCGAGGTGAGTTTTATAAATCTCGCTTAATACAATAGTATACAATAACGAATTACCAAAGCTGATTAAAGTATTCAAATAATTTTTAGGGGGTCTTTTTGTACGCTGTTCAAAAGCAAAGTCAGCTTTACCCAGAATTAAATCAAACGCTTTATAATAATGTTCTCTTATATTGCCTTCAATGGCCATAAGTTCATCAATATCCTTGCAGTTCCCGACTCTTTCTTCTAGAGCCTTTATATTTTCCTCTACCGCTCCTAAATCTTTGCCCCTGTTTATATAGTATTTCAGTACTTGCCTCATATTTTTGGATGCACCGCTTACAAACTCCGAGGCTATATTAAACCTCTTCTCAAAATCAAGATAGTGTTCCACCTGCTTCAATATCATATATCCTGAATTCAAATGTTCCCTGGGATAAAATGTCCCTACATAATACCCATAATGATTGAAAAAGTGCATTATTATTTCAGCCTGCGCTAAAAACTCAAGAAACCTCTTGTTTACATCCACCTCACCAAATATATAGATTTCACTTGTGTTCTCAACAGGTATAAATTTCTGCCCTTCTTCATTTTCAAAGTATATGGTATTGTCCTTTCTTTTTAACTCTCCACTTGAAAATATATAAATCGCTTTCTTCAATGTTAATCACCCTCTTTACGCCCAGCAAAATTCTCTATACCCGCAATTTTTACAATAACCTATTTTCTGTGGAGGCGGTGGTACACTCATTGACACTACAAGATTTATCCCTTTGAATATGTGTTCTAATTCCTGTTCTAAATCAGAATCAAGTTCTACAGGCATCCTTCTTCTCTCCTCGGGAAACAACAATAGCCCCTTGGCATCAATGCCATTCTGTTTTAGCTTATACAGATAAAAGGCAAGCTGTAATCTTGCACTTTCCTGTGCTTTAGAGCTCTTTTTTACCTCTCCCACCACTATGTCCCCTTCATCTGACCTTATTATATCAATTACGACATTCTCAAAGCTGATTTTCTTCTTGTCCCGGCTATACGTTTCTTCGTCAAGCAATCGCCCTATCTCTATATACGGATGGTCCTGATCCGGCACTATTTGATGAGCCATAAGCCATGTCTGCCTTTTACATATATTGTAACTCTGTACCAAAGTACCTGTTATGGCTACCATATTGCAGTCACTCCTTTAGTTATAAAACCGGTATTTTTGTCGTAATATTCATTCAATGTATTGTTAGAAACATACAAAAAATCTTTAACTGCCGGTGGAATGTTTTGCATTTTTTGCGGTACCGATACGGTATACTTATAAAAATCTGCTTTAATGCGGCTAAAGTGCAATCTCCTTTCAAACAAGTCTTTTATTTCCTTTATCTGTATATATCTCTGCCAAATTTGCTTTGCTTCTTCATTCAATTCAACAAATACGTCAACCTTGGGGTAATCCTCTTCAATCAGCTTAAAATCCGCTATACATCTAGTACCATCCACACTTTCATACTTCATCTTGTAAACAGCTTCTAAAAGTTCTCTCGACAGGTCATTAGATTTTTTGGCTTGTACTTGAACGTAATATTCTTCAATTATGTTTAAAAAGTCCCTTTCAGCCACAAAATCTCTCCCCTGCAGTATCTTTCTAGTTATATCTAAAAGCACAGAATCGTAAACATAAGAAGCGTATGACCTTCTTTCATCTTTAAGCGAAACCACTATAACTTCTCCTTTTCTCATGCCATTCCGGTTACAGCGGCCCGCTGCCTGGTTTATTGAATCGAGAGGGGCTAAATCTCTATATACTACGTCAAAATCGATATCCACACCTGCCTCCACCACCTGCGTAGTAACTGCAAGCCTTACCTTCCCAGCCTTCATGAGTTTTATGCGTTCAAGCCTTTCATAAGGCACCACGTGAGTCGACAAATACGCTATTTCTTCCCCTGTTTTTTCTTTTAAAAGCTCGTATAAGGTTTTTGCCGAGTTGATTGTATTTAAAATAAACAAATAGCTTTTATCATTTTGCAATTCAATTCTTTCCACAAATTCCTCCAGCGTTAAACTCTCCTCTAACCTTGGTACGATAGTCACCCTATCCATGCTGTTAAAATAAAACTCCCTGTTTACCAAACAGCTTATATCATTCCTGGAAAAAATTAAAGGTTCAGTAGCAGTTACAAATATTACATAAGTATCAAGTTCCTGGATTAACTTTTTAAAAAGTTCTCCGATAAGCAACCAATAACGCGTAGGGATAGACTGCACTTCATCTAGTATGATTATACTGCCGCTTAAACGGTGAAATTTACGCAGGTCATGATTTTTATTTGACAGCAAAGTGTGAAAAAGCTGAACAAAAGTGGTGACCACTATCTCAGAATTCCATCCCTCTATCAATATCTCAGCGTCATCAATTTCGAATTCTTGCTGTTCTTTTCTATAGCGTACCTCTGCTAAATGATGATGTTTTAACAATAAGCTATTATCAACATCAAACCCATTGACAGCTAATACCCTTTCAATTATCTCTGCATTTTGCTCAATGATGCTAAGAAACGGAAGCGAATATATAATGCGTGGGGTATACCCTTTTGTTGACTGAATTTGTCTCCTTAGCTTAAAAGCAAAAGCCAGAGATGTCAAAGTCTTACCCAGACCTGTGGGAAGATTTATTGACATGATTTTGGCATTTAAATCCACCGGAGCAGACAAGACCTCATGATATGCTTGTTGTCTTAAGCTATTTAACCAACTATCCTTTATCTCCATAGTGGTTTTGTACTCATCCACAACATATTCTCCCAAATCAACATTTGGCCGCTCAACATTTTTTCCTATAGTAACCTCACTTTTATCAGCATCTATCAACAGGGAAAACACAAAATTAGTCAGTATATACGGTTCAATATCCCGAGCCTTTTCTAGCTTACGCAGTCCCATCCTCAAACGCCGCAGTTCATCCGGAAAAGAGATAACCCATTCTTTCAATCTTACAACAGTTATATCCACCTTTAATCCCGCTTGACGGAGACTTTTATTGACAACGGCCAATTTCAAATCATCTATGCTCTCCACCTGTCTTAACAAAACGCTTTTTTCTCTTTCGCTCAATATTGCCTCATTCATCACATCCATAAAGTTACCATGGTGGCGACGAACAGCCAAAAAAGCGATGAAGGGCAAAAAGATGCCTTCATCGCTTTTAAATGTATCACCTTGAAACTCTGCTTTAGCAGCAAAATATGCTGCTATCGCAGATAACAATCCATGATGGGTTTCTTCTTTCCCCTTAAGCTTATTTTTAATACTCCCTGAAGCAAATAAATACTCCTGGAAATACAAAGTTGCTTTGCCAATATCGTGGCATAGGGCACAAACTTTAACTAACCTCAATAATATGTCTTTGCTATAATGTTTAAAAATATGGTCGGGTGCACTATATAAATTTTGTACAGCTATATCTGCTACATTTATCAGGTGCTCTTCCAAAACCTTGTCCTCATGAGAATAAAGCTCAGAAGAATACAATGCGTTCTCCATTTTCAACCTCCCAGTATACCTTTGTCTGTGCACAAATCGATTTGCCCTGGGCTTCAAACAATACGTCTTCATAACGCTCTACTATGCGGTCCTGCTTCATATCAACAGCCATTTTTTCTTTAAAATACCTCTTACCTTCTTCAAAACGTATTCCATACTCTCTCACTACATTCATTGGTATTACAGAGACAATTTCACACTCTCCCATGTGATGTTCCTCTGCTTCCCATACCCCCACGTATTTAAAATCGGCCAAAAGCTCGCTTAAACCCATGGAAAGGGTATAAACCGTCTTGTGCATCATAACATATTCTGATAATTTATCAAAAATGCTTCTATCATTGTGATATACGTATATTCTATAAGCCGGGTTTTTCAAAAACTCGGTCCTAATCTGAGTGCGAGCTTCATGGTTCTTCTTTTTAACGGGAATCCAGTAGTTGCCCTTGGTGTTAATATGATTCATTCCCATTCTAATCTTTTTTACCGGCAAGAGAATCCTTATAGCAATTTTACAGTTGTTAGATGAAAATACATTTAAATATTCGCTTTTATCCGCCCCTATTATTGCACCTAACATTCCCTTTACGGTAGGTGGGGGAGGGAAAGAAAAGGTAAGAGGCGATGAAGTAGTATAAAATTTCTTAAAATGTCCAAAATCGCCAAATACGTCAAATACCAACACTTTCATATCCCATACCCCTTAAAACGGAAGTTCGCTTAAATTAAAACCGGCCAAAGCCTCCTTTATTGATACCTCTACCTCATCTGACACCAAAATCACACGCTCATCCACCTTATAATTGATCTTTTCAATGGCATCCTTGTGAGCCTTTAGAGCATTTACCAGCTCAGTGATATCCAGCTTTCCATCTTTTATGTCTCGGATCTCCTCATCGTTTTTGTCGCTCACAAATTTTATCCTCTTATCCAATTCCCCTAAATGGAAATTCTTTTCCTTATATACAACTTGTAGCAGCAATCTTGGCATCTGCCCAGCTTTTGAAGTAGATATAAGGTTCTTGGTCCCATTCCACAGCCCCTCTAACAAATACATGATATCCTGCTCTGTCAGGTCAATCCCCTGGGTTGCTGCCGCATTTTCATTCACAATGCCGTAGAATGCTATCAAGGAATAAGGGAGTATATACTTCTCTGTAAATGTCCCCTGCTTTTTGTCCTGCTGCGAAGGCATTACAGTAGTACCCTTTACATACATCATATTGACTCTGTGCAATGACCTGCCGAACTTGAACTGTACAGGCCCTGTCAACGTTAAGGTCTTATCCCTAACCGCAATGGTAGCTCCGAAAAGCCTTACATCAATGCATTTTTTCACAATATCAGCATTATCTTTAAAATCAGCTATTCTTTCCTCTTTAGTTTTTAAATTGCCGTCCGAATCTCGTATTTCAAGTATGAATACATCCAAACCCTTAAAGTCATGCAGGTAATCCCTCACAGTCCTCTTTAGCCTCACATCTGTCACTATATTGACCCCTGTCTCCTCATCGATCCTGGGCTTGTTTTCATCCACCGGATCACCGTTGGGATTGGCATCCGTCACATCATAAAGGAAAAGTATTTCAGACCTGTTTTTTATCCGAGTCTCCGCATGTAAAAAACTAACAATTTAATTACATTTATTACCAAAAGGATTTTTGAATTTTTTGTCGAATATATATCCCCTGTAGAAAGATGCAGGGGTGATTGTGAATGGATATAAATGATGTTAAGAACATTGTGGCATACAATGCCTCTAGCATACCAGTATTGTTTGAGATGTGCCGTATTGCAAAAATAGCAGAGACTGTCAATGATATGGTAGAATGGAAAGTCGATAATTCCAAGGTTTCGCCAGGATTCTTAATAGAAGTATTGGTAGTAACTATAATGCATAGGAGACAGCCTCTATGGAAAATTGAAGAGTATTGGAGGAAACAAAAGCTTGGATTCATGTTAGAGGATAGCGGTATTACAGTAGAACAATTAAACGATGATGCATTTGCTCGTGCTTTAGACAAACTGCATACAGTAAACATGAAAGAGCTTGTCAGCCGTATATGTCTTAACATGTTAAAGGCCCATAATTTGACTATAGAGAGCCTACATTTGGATACAACATCTATTTCTGTAGAAGGGTTGTATGAAGGGGATGAGAATAACGACTTTATAATCTGCTATGGTTACAGCAAAGATAATAGGCCTGACCTTAAGCAATTCAAGATAGGGGCAGCAGTACAGCAGAGTGGACTTCCTGTAATGGGTCAGCTTTTATCTGGCAACAAATCAGATCGTGAATGGAACCCAGAGGCAATAAAGGAGATGAAGGTATTTTTTGAGGGGCAACAATATAGAGATATTATATTTGTAGGGGATTCAGCGACTGTATCTTCATATGAATCATTAAGGCAGCTGGAGGGAATAAAGTTTATATCACGTTTACCTGAGAATTTTTCGTGTGTTTCGGAGTGGAAAGAGAAGGCATGGCAGGGGGTAAATTGGGAAGAAGTAGGGGTATTAAGTGAGTCTTCACGTAAAGATGCAGCAGAATACAGGATTTATGAATTTGTGGAGGCTATAGATGGGAAACCATATCGATTTGTATTAGTACATACAAATTCGTTGAGGGAGCAGAAGATAAAGACATTGCAGAGGCGGTGGGAGAAAGAGAAGAGGGAACTTGAGAAGGAGGCTAAGAGTATAGGGAAGAGGGCATTTGCATGTATTGAAGATGCAATGCGGGAGAGTGTGGCTTTTATGGAGAAAGTTAAGTCAATGCATTACAATGTAGAGGCTTATATAGAAGAGAAGGTTAGCCGTAAATATAGTAGAAAAGGGAGGCCTGGCACGGAAGATAGGTATGAGGAGACGGTGAGTTATTATGTAAAACATACTATAGGTGAGAGGGACGACATGGCATGTGAGAAAGACTTATTTATGGAATCGACATTTGTTCTCATTACTTCAGTTATGGATAGAGAGAAATATCCTGGATGGAGGATACTGGCGGAATATAAAGGGCAAAGTTCAATAGAGCAGGCATTTAAGTTTTTAAAAAGTCCAGTGTATTTAGGGCCAGTATATTTAAAGAAACCTGAGCGAGTAGAAGCGCTGGGGTATGTCTTTATACTTGTTTTGCTGATAGCGAGTTATTTAGAGTACAGAGTAAGGAAGGCATTGAGGGAGAGGGGAGAGTTTTATATTCAGCCTAATGGTCAAAAATCGACTCGGCCCTCGGTTAGGACTATACTTGAAGTATTGGAGACAGTGTTGGTTATATATTTCAATGGTGATCTATATTTGCCAAATGATACTTCACCAAAGATATTGAAGATGCTAGAATGGTTGGGTTTTAGTCCTGACATTTACACGAAAAAGATAAATTCCATTTTTTAACATGCGAAATGTGAGTTTTATAGTAGACATCTTACATACCTCCTCATTCATATGGTTTTATTCTTGAATTTGAATTTCTTCAGGCTTTTCATCAGGATAAATTATTCTAGCCACTTCATCCACCATGTTCATACCCGCTGCAAAATAGAAGTTGAGCTCATCGACCGGCATTTGCCACTTGTCTTGAGCTAACAATAAATAATTAGCTGCTTCCCTTGCTAAAATCCTTTTTCCTTTATCAAAAGCATTGTATTCTTCCAGCTTGTTTTGTATTTTAGGCAGGAGTCCCTTAAAGTCACTCTCATTCATCTTCAAGCTCTTTAAGTTTTTCATAAACGGCTTTGCACCTCTTTCTTTGTACTGCTTCCGCAGCAGCAGCTCAGTAAGGGCTCCCATGAGAAACAAGCCCCTTTTAAGAGGTGTCTCAAATGCCGGTCCATATTTTGCAAATAGCCCGTCAAAAACCCTTTCTTCCATAACCTCCTCCTCCATTTCTATTAATCCTAACGTCTGCAAGAAGTATATTGTCATCAAGCCATCTTTAACGGCCTGATAAAAATAACCGTCATTTATAAACTCATGCCTTACTTTTTTCATGATGAACTTCAGCAAGAAATGATAGCTAACTGGCCTGCCCTTAAACACCCTGTCCACTATGTCAAGGAAATATCCATCTAGGTCATACTCTCTCTTATTGGGATCGGATTTGGCAAAGAAACTTCTTATGGAGCCAAATGTAAAAGTGTTTGAAAAAACTGCATCGGTTTTGTATTTTGCATCGAATATTCTTCGGATGCGAGATGGGAATACGTCTTCTATCAATAAAAGGATCCTTTCAGCAGCATTCGTTTTATTAATAAAGAGGAAGTTAAGAGCTATAACATCTTTAATGTCTTTCAAATAGTATAAAATATCGTCTTCGTCGGTTGTAATCCTGTCTATAGCTTCCTGCTTAAGCGAAACCAATTTAGAGGTATTAGCAAATATATCAAGAACTTCTTCAGGAATCATTTCAGCCCCCATGATAAATTTAGGGATGAGATTGTATTTTATTCCACAAAACTTAAAAGTCAAATGATTTTCGATATACTTTTTACCTTCGTCCAGCGCAAACTTACACTCCCTGCACACAGGGAAATTCTTCCACGCGTCTTTTTCTTTAAAACCGCTAGTTATATAGCCGATTTTATCTAGAGTGTAAAATGCATATGTATCAAGGTTCCCTATCACCAAATCCTTTTTCTCACCGCATATAGAACAAACTTTGTTTTTGGCTGCACACCTTTGATTCTTCTCATCAACCTGATATAAAAGCAGTTGCTTAAAAACGGGGAAATCACCTACATACTTTTCTTCGGACTTTTGCCTAAACTTAAGCGTTACCACTATACCTATTTTATTTGGGGTCTCTTCCCTTATTCGAATGATTTCGTTTTTTAGATAATCGGCGTTTTTACTCAACGCTTCTTTGATTTGATTCAAAAACTCCCTTTCCTCTTTTGATATGGGTAAATCTCTTTCTTCAAGAATATCAAACCAGCCTATTATCTTGTTATCAAACGTCACGCCAGGCTTACCACTTACCCTCGCTGTAGGTGTAAAATCTGCCCCATTGGCAGCACCGCTTTTATATAGGTACCTCATAACCTTTGATTTGTCATACTCTTCAGGCCCTACTTCTTTGAAATCCCATGCTCCATCTGATTTTTGCTCCAAAACAATGGCTATCACTTTTTTATAACTGCCATTTGAATCAGGGTCTTCTACCAGCACTTCTAAAGGATCCAGTTTTTCTTGCTTGATCCTAAGCTGCCCTATCTCCTTGACAGCTACCAGCACAACTTACTCCCCCCTTTTTGTTTGATTGTACGCCCTTAAAGTCTAAGAGCTTTACTTATGTATGTTTCAAAGTTTAGCTTTTCAGTTTCACCTCTCAATGTCCTATAACATTTCCATCTAAATTTCCAGGTCTCTCTGTATGCTTCACAATTACTTTTCGAGAGCGTTCTTGACAAAATAGGCAAATCACCTATAAATAGTTTTTACCTATAAACAACAACAATTTAAATTTTAGCTGCTAAATAATCCCCCTTCCCTGACCCCTTACTCTTATTATACCACCTAATCAGACACTATTTTTGTCCTATAAAATTTTTGGCATAAACTTTGTTAAATTTGCACAAAAATTTTTATTTTCTCAACCCCTTTATAACATCAAAACACCCAAAACCCTGGGAATTCTTGCTGCCCAATCCTGCCTCATACGCCACTTTGATGAGCCTTCTATCACCCCTTAGCCTGTATATGCCATTCCACCCTTTTATCACGGTATCCTTGTACTGCAGTACCTTGCAGTATCGGTCATCTTTGGGACCTAGAGGCTCTATCCTTATATCGCTGTCCTCCAGCTTTTGGCCGTATATAAGCTGATACTTCCGCTCAAGGTTTATCCTGATAAGTTCAGAAAACCACTCATCCCATGGCGAAAAATAGACGGTTCGCGAGCCGCTGCCTTTTTTAACGGTGCTGTAAGCCACAACCGGCGACAGCATCTTTATAGTTACCTCTTCATCAAAGTCCACATCTTCATAACCATTGTACACCGCTACGCTGCTCAGCATCAGCCTTTGCCCGTACAAAGTGAGATTATCGTTTCTCAGCATGCCCTCTGCCAGCTCGCGCAAGAACCTCTCAACCGGCGAAGCCACGATAAGATTTACGGGAGGTGTAAACTCTATTTTGCTGCCTTTCATCTTAAAACGACCTATGAGTCGCGAAAAAGTAAACAGCTTAAACTGCCTGCCGTCTATTATAAAACCCTGGTCATGGAGGAAATCCGAAAGCTCGCGTGAAATATTACCGTAAATCATAGCCTGTACAAGGTAGTTGTACTGAACGGGTATAATTACTTTTTGATCAGCATCAAAGGTAAGTTTTATCCTCACTTCTCTCTGCCCCTTCGCTTATATCTTAATCTTGTCCACAAAAGCTATATGTCATTATCGTAGTGTGAAAGGTATATCTTTTGTCAAACTATATATTAATTGAATTTTTAAACTTTACATGATGCACACAAAATATATCAACAGGAATCAGGTTTATTAAATTATTTCTCCATGCCTTTTTAAAATCCTTCTTTGTATGCAAAAAATCCCAATTATAAGTTGGTAATCACAATAAAAAAGGCTGTAGCAACTAAAATTTCTCACGCTACAGCCGTTACTCTGCCTTATGACCATTATTAAACACCATGCTAACTTCTCTTGTAAAAATTGGTATTAATTGACACTCTTGTCAAAATGATAAAAGTACTTTTTTATTCCAATCTGATAGCTCCGGTCGGGCACTGTTCCTGAGCATCCTTTGCGCACCCTTCAGCATCATCGGGGATATCTCCCTCTATGGCCACTGCAAATCCGTCGTTCCCCATGCTGAAGACATCGGGGCACACGTCTGTACACAGTCCGCACCCTATGCATGCGTCTTTATCCACAAATGCTTTCATATACTCCTCTCCCTTCAATATAATTTATTGACATATTTTCTTGTTCCAACTCGCCTCTCGCCCGTTTAAAAATATTGTCGAACAATGTTTTTTCTCAACAATGATAACTTTTTGTCAAGATAATCCAATCCCCCATCAAGCAAAATTTCTCCTATCACTTGCCATAAAACCTTGGACTGGGCGCTTTCACCACAAAGAATTCCAATACCTCATCATGCTGGTTGTACACATTCATCTTAGTGTTATAAGGAATATTCAATATGGTTCCGGCAGGATAAACATGTGGTTCTTGAGCATCCAGCTGCACCGTGATGTTCCCCCTTACCACAATCATATACACATTTGAATTGGAATAGTGTTGTGGCAGGGCATCACCCTTTTTAAGTATCATATGGTTTATATTCACATTCTCATCGTCCACTATCTTTTCTATAACCTTATCATCCACCTGTTGAAACACAAATTTTTTCTCTATCATAAAATCACTTCCTTCCTTATATGTCACTTACCCAATATTATATGCTACCTACCCAGACGTAGCAGTTTATCGATATACGATAGCGTTTTTAGGACACCTATCAGCGCATATACCACACAAAAGACATTCTTTTTTATTTATGCCGTATGTTTTTTTGTGTAAATTCTTGTCCCCTATTGAAAAATTCTTGGTTTCATCGCCACCCCCCGAGGATAAAGGTGATGTTTCCCTAACAGCATCGGCCGGACATACCCTGCTGCATATACCACAGGATATGCAAGCCTGCTCAATGACCTGATAGCCTCTTCTTGACAACTTACCCATCATGCTCAAAATGGTGCCATACGGACATAAATATCTGTGCCACAATTTTTCAGTGAAAAATAAGGTGAGGAGCACTCCCACAGTCAGCAATCCCGGCAAAACAGGAAGCTTTTTTCCGCTTACCATCACAAATGTAAACAAGAGAAAAAAAGTAAAAAGAACCAAATAGCGGTAAACCGGCTTTCTCAGGGATTCAGGCACAGCTAAATCCTTAATATGAAACCTCTGCTTAATCCGCGTCACAATGTTCATAACAGTGTTTATTGGGCACAGCCATCCGCAGTAAAACCTTCCTAAAAATGGCGTCAAAATCACACTCAAAATAAATATGCCCATCCATAGATGAATCCTTCCCAAATCAACGAGCATAAAAAATAAGACCACAAACACCCATTGAGAAAAGACCTGCACAGCCTTTGCCATCTTATCCACCCCTCATTCCATTTTACATATCCATTGTATGACATATGGATGCAAAATTCGGTATCTGATGTTACCGTTTTCAAGGGGTGGAAAAAACATGGGGGCCTATTCCCATCAGGCTCCCTTAAAACCATTCCAGCACACTATGGCATCAAGGCTCTTGCGCTGCAACCCATGCCTATCCGGATTCCCTTTATCGGCAGGATAGCCTATCGGCAAAAGAACCACCGGCTCAATGTGGGCAGGAAGATTTAAAACCTCGCGACACTTCGCAGCATTAAATGCACAAATCCAGCATGTGCCCAACCCCAGTTCGGCTGCCGCCAGCGTCATGTGGTCCACCGCGATGGCCACGTCGATATCGCAATGGTCCTTGCCGTCGCTCCTCTTCCATGACCTGCTGTGGTCACCACAGGCCACAACAATTACCGGCGCTTCCTTAAGCCATTTCCCCCCATAAGTCGCGGCCACCTTTTCCTTAAGCTCCTCGTCTGTGACCACGACAAAGTAGAAAGGCTGCAGGTTACAAGCTGAAGGGGCTACCCTGCCTGCTTCAAGTATCTTTTCCAGCTTCTCCTTTTCCACCGGCACGTTTTTGTAGCTGCGGCATGAATACCTGCTTTTTGCAAGCTGCAAAAAATCCATAAGATACACCCCCTGTATTTTATGTAAACTTAATTTTTATTATACTACCACGTACACCACTTAGACATTCTTTAAAACACTGCTTACATAAACATCCGTTTTTAAGACGCCCTTATTCGATTACCAAAACATCTTTTTTTCAATTACTGTTTAAATAATACCCGCTAACTTTCTCCTTAAACAGCGGTTTCCCGTAACAGGCTGAATTCTTACAGATTTTTTTATAATTATAAATGAGCAAAAATGCTTCCAGTAAATTTCCATTCGGTATTTCTGAGAGATATAAAGCTTTCCAGAATACAAAATGATGGGATGACACACTCCATAAATCAAGTATGGTAATTAATTACCAGAAAATTTGCTCATTTATAGTTATAACAAAAAACCGATGAACCAAAGCATCTATAAGTTTAACAGCCCAAGGTAAAACCGCTTTACGGCACCCACTTACTTGCTCCCTTACATCCCCAGTTCCACTACCTGAGCATCCAGCTTATCTGTCAACCTTTCCACTAACCAATCGTGACAGGTAAAGATAAAAACCTGGCGCTTCTCTGCCAGCTCTTTTAACAAGGCGAAACCATTGTCCAGGCGGAAACCATCCCAGTTGACAAATACCTCGTCGAGAAAGGCCGGCATGGAATTTCCTACCGGATCTAAATGTTCCATAAAAGCCAAGCGTAGCGAAAGGTATACCTGCTCAAGAGTGCCCCGGCTCAAAAATCCCTCTTTTACCTCTATCAGCTCATCGATATCAACGCATTTGACAAGCAGGGTAGCCTGCTGGCCCTCTTTTGTAAACAAATGTGTATACCTTCCATCGGTGATAGCCGAAAGATACCTGCCAGCTTTCTTTAAAACATCAGGCTGGTGCTCCTCTCTAAATCGCTTTTCAGCCTCCAGTATCACGTTCCTCATAAGAAGGAGCCTATCTCTCTGCCGGGCTATTCTTTTGAGTTCCGCTTCGAGCAGGGCAATCTCGCCTTCTATCTCATCCATATTCCCCTGCCCCATCGCAATCTCAATCTCCTTTTTCAATGTACCTATCTCATTATTAAGAACATTGAGCTCCTGTTCTATCTGGTCCCGCTCAGCCTTCGCCCGCGCCAACGTATCATCGTCAAATGCCCGCTCTTCATCTTTTTGAGTGAGTTCCATGACCTCCCTCTCTATGTCCTCTAAGTCAGGATAATCCCTTCTTAAGTCCTCCAGTATACTATCAGCCTGGCGTGCCAGTATCCTGGCCTTCATAAGCCCTTCAATCTTGGCATCTATATCCTTGCCAGGCAGTTCATTTAAGCGTAACAGTATGTAACTCTTCTCTCTTTCAAGCTGTGCTATCGTCCCATCGACCTTGGATAATTCCAGTTTCAAGTCCTCCAGCTGTCCCTTTGCATTTTGTGCATCCTGATAGCGCCTTTCGGCTTCCTGCAGCATGACCTGAAGAAGGTCTATCATTCCGAGCGCATCCCTCTGCCTTGCACTGTTAATAACCTCACGGTACCCTCCGTGCATTGCGTCGTTATACACGCCCGTAAAAGCTCCTGCACTAGAACCCTTGTCGTGGTTGTTCGATAAAACGCCGGCGCCGGAATGACCGTCATTGTTCCGGTTATCATAAAACGATTCAAAGTTGTTACCAACCCAGTTTTCATCCAGCCCACATTCCCCAAGCAATTTCAATGCCCTGCGCTCTGTCTGGATTATCCGCTCAACGATTACATCCTTTCTACCCAAGCTCTCCTTTATATCTTGTAACAGCTCCTTTAATCTGCTTATATCTAGCAGCAGGGTGCTATCGGGGGATTCAAGCCTCTGGGGTACAACCGGTACACCGCTTAGCAGCATCTTAATACGAGCACGCGCCTCTTCTACTTCCTCATATAGCTGCTGAAGGCGCTTTTCCTCAAGTTTAAGCTCAGGGTGTTCAATAGACCTTCTGCCAAAAAGCCACCATGTCAGCAGCAAAATTACCCCTGTCACCATCACAAGTGCAGATAAAAATTTTGCTTCCACCGCATTGGCCAGTGTGAACCCCAGCATTCCCAACATGGAAAACGCTCCAGAAAACCATGGTACAAACCCGGCACTTCGTCTTTGCCTTGCGCTTACCTTCAAAGCCTCAACCCTGTTTATCTGTTCCTGATAACGCTCCTGCGCCTGCCTGAATGAATCTATTGCTACTTTCAATACAGCCGTATCAACAGCGCCTAACGCTTTTGCAAGCTCCGGCCTCCAACCACCTACCAACACCTCAGAGGCATGCTGTTTGAGCTGTTCGCCCTTGCTCTTTATATCAAACTCTAAATTCTTAAGCTCCTCCTGATCCGCCCTTATACGGTCATACGACTTGATAAGCAGCTTGATCTCCGCGGCACGACCCAGCAGTACCTGGTCCCGTTCAGTAAAGGCCTGTATCACTCCTTCCAACTGGAGCCTTTTCCCTTCCAGCCTGGTCCTTTGAAACCTCAACTCCTCCAGCTGCGCTTCAATATTTTTTAAGCGTCCGCCCGGGTCCTCCGGCAGGTCATCATAATTGGCCGCATAAGCCGACATCTCCTTAAGTTCCTGTATCCTCTTGAGCTTCTTTCTCACGGGATTTAGCCGTTCGCAGCGATCTATATATGCTATCAGCCGAGATTTTTTGGTTATGTTCTCTTCCAGCATGCGCTGGCGCTCAGCCAGCTCCATCTGCGCCTGGCGCAGCCGTTCTTCCCTTATTCTAGCCTCTTCACGTAAGGTTCTGAGCTCCCTCAGCCGTTCCCCTATTTCCCTAGCCCGTGGCTTACCCCTTCTGTCAGGACGCCAAAGGCGGTTGGCCTCTTCTTCCAACTCCTCGGCCACTTGGCTTATCGGTCTGAGGAAAGAGCCAAACTGCCCACCTAGCAGCAACTGCTGCATAGTCTCCCATGCCCTCTGCTGAGGAAATTTCAAATCGTTTAGTTCAACAGCGTAAACTTCCCTAAAAACCTCTCGCGGCAAGACCTCTACATACGGCAGCGTTCTGTTTCTGAGCTCGATCACCCTATCTGCCTGAATCAACATTCCTATAGGAGTATTCCTCAACCTGCGGCTGACGGTAACTACTTCCCCTTCTTCTATGAGAAGCTCGCCTTCGCAGACAGCCTCTGCCTCTCCCCACGGAATATAGGGATTTGCCTCCCTGTTTGCCGGATACCAGCCGTAAAACAGCGTGGTTATAAGGTTAAAAAGCGTGCTTTTGCCCGATTCATTTCGTCCAAACACCAGTATAAGGCCCGGCTTGAGGGGCGGGCTTTCCCAATCTTTTAAGCAGCCAAAGGCCTGCGCCTTTAACTTTTGAAACCTCATACCATCTCCTCCATCAGCCGAGCCGTCACCTCATAATCCAGCCCTTCAAGCAACTCATGAAGATAAGCAATGACGTCACCGGTGTCCATCGCAGGACAGCCGGCTAGTATGTCAGGCTTTAACTTAAGCAAAACCTGCGGATCGGTTTTGGCTTCCTGTAGGATATCCAGGGCAACGCCTAGTACATGGGGCTGCCCTCTGTAAGATGCGGGCACTACAGGGCGAGTAAGCCCATCAGGAACCACTTCCACATATCTAAACCCCAGGGCATTATATAAATACTCTTCCAGCACCTGGATATTTTCTTCATGGGTACACCCAATCTCCTGAAGGCGGAGCTGGCTATACAGCAGGCACGGTCCCTCCAGCAACACTCTGGCTATGACATCATGCATCCCCCCACTTTGCTTCTCATTTTCAAGCTGATTTACCACCGCTTTATATATATGTTCCTGCAATTCGGCCAGGGTTCTCGCTTGAGAGAGATTATTCACTTTAAACGTGGCCCAGCGCACCGGCGCCACAGGATAAAATTCAGCCTTAACTCGACCTGGTTCATCTATCTCCACCAAATAGGCTCCCTTTAAACCCTCTTCACCATGGTGTCGCCCCACTAGATTACCGGGGTATATCACCAGCGGCTTCTCAGCCAGATGAACTCTGGTATGAATGTGCCCCAGCGCCCAGTAGGTATAACACTTGTCTATTATATCCTCAAGAGTACAGGGAGCGTACCTGTCGTGCTCCCCCTCACCCCTTGCACCGGTAACCCAGACATGCGCAAGCCCTATATGGGGTATATCAGCATCCCCAGCCCGCGGAAAATCCTTGATGATGTTATCCTTTTCCCTGGGGCCTTCATGGCCTGCTCCCGTGACCCAGGCCACAAGCCGTCCTTCTCTGTCATAGACAGGGCAAGTTTCAGGCTGCTTGGTATTGAACACCTTCACATTGTCGGACCATTCAATCAAGCTTCTTCGGTACATCACACCCGCCGGGTCATGGTTGCCCGGAGCATAAAACACCGGTATTTGAGCTTCATAAAGCCTTTTCATCTGCTCTACCATAAACTTTTCTGTAGAAAAACTCAAAGTCTGGTTATCAAACAGGTCCCCTGCGATGAGGACGGCGTGTACGTTTTTGGATATAGCTAAATCCACGGCCTTTTGGAAAGCTTGACGAATTGCCTGACGCAAAAACATACGCATATCCTTTGTCCTGACCTGAAAAGGCGTATCCAGATGGACATCGGCTAAATGCAAAAGTTTGACCCCCACCATGCGGCCCTCCTTTATCTTATAACAACATTTTACCACATCTTCTCAGATAATTTCAGCTGCTTTTGTAAAGGAGTTTTTTGCTTTGTGCCCATTTTTTATAGAGAACGTTCCCTTTGAGGAGCCAACATGATAAACAAATGTTAATACTTCTAAGCTCCGCTCTATTCCCCTACTTCTTTCATCAGCTGGTTTAACAGCCTGAAAAATTCAACAAATTTTTTGTTCCTTTCATCACATTCTTTTCTACATCTTTCCAAAGCGGCATTGGTAGATTCAAGCGTTTTTTTAAGCTCTTTCTCAAGGGATTGTATCTTGCTTTGCAAATCAGCATTTTCCTGTTCCAAGGATTTTTTACTCTGTAGTAGCTTCTCTGCCATAGCTATCACGGTGGTAACATCCACGATCCCATTCTGCGGCAAGCCGGCCGACTTCTTGAAAGCATTCACAGCAGCCTCGGTCTCGGCACCGAAAACTCCGTCTACTCCATATTTGGGTAACTGATAGCCCAACTCTATTAGAAGCCTCTGCAGCCTTTCAACCGCCGGCCCTCTATCTCCTTTCTTCATGACATCTACCTCCTCAATATTAGAGTTATTGGTTGCAGACATAACGATTTCCTGTAATGGGAAAAAGCTCCCGGGACAGGCAGTGGCAGCCCCCTCTACCTGGTTATGACCCTTGATCCACTTAATAGAAGGGTATTCCTCCATCAGATCCTTCACAACCTTAACCAAAGCGTCAAACTGCTTCTGGGGCATCTCCCTGTCATACAGCTGACTGTCCGAGGGATGATACATACCCTCGGCACACACGCCTATGCTCTCAAAATTCACCCCTTCAGCATGCGCCCCTACAGCCCACAGCGGCCGCAACTCCCACACCGAGCCGTCCTTACGCACGTAAACGTTATACCCTGCACCCAGCCATCCTCTCTGAAGATGCCATTCGTGTATCTGCTGTGGCGTAGCTCTTTGAGCTGCGGCGTGATGCAGTACAATGCCGTTGGTGACAGTCCTCGGTTTAAGTTGTCCGTTGAATTTTAAATCAGCACTTTTCATATAGTCTCTAATAGATATGGGTAATCACCTTCCCTTCTGTGGAATAAACAGAAAAGCCTTAAAAATTTAAAGTGACATCTTACATAATATGTTAAATAATCCTCTTATTGCCACTGTAAGGCACTGTATTAAACAGCAAATACTTACTAATATAGTATAAAAAATACACCAAAAAGTAGCACCTTTACATCCTGCAAAAACGCAGCTGTGAGCAAACCGTTATTAAAAACCTGACAAAACTCGGTTAAAACTACGGCAGAAACGCATTCATTGTCCGGCCTATTGACCCCCATAGCCTTGAGAATTACTCACCTTTTATTCTCCAAAGTGACCTCATCAATGGGCGTTCCGATGTCATTGTTTGTGTATAGTTGACAACGAAACAACTCCCTACAAGCCCTCCCCTTAAGGGAATTGAGCAACCATTTTTTTGCGCAAAATTATAACTAAACTGTAGCATATAGTTTTGTGGTATAATTATACGGTGCCCACACTAAAACAAGGAGGCGACAGCAATGGCTAAAATAAGGTTGGACAAGCTTTTGGCCCACTCAGGGATCGGTACTCGGAAACAGGTAAAAAAGCTGATCAAGAAAGGAATCATTACGGTAAACGGCAAATCAGTAAGGGATACTGGAATGATTGTAGATACCTCCTGTGATGAAATTTTTATGGGCAATGAGAAGATAAACTACAAAGAGGCCATCTATATTATGATGAACAAACCAAGAGGAGTTATAACCTCCACATATGACCCCTTAGAAAGGACGGTCATTGACCTTTTGCCGTCAGAAGTGACAGCCCTGAATCCCTTCCCGGTGGGGAGGCTGGATAAGGACACCGAAGGCCTTCTGCTCATAACAAACGACGGGGAACTTGCCCATAAACTTTTATCGCCAAAAAAGGGGGTTGTAAAAAAATATTATGCACAAATAGAAGGATTTGTTAGCGAAGATGATGCCCGGGCTTTTGAAGAAGGCATCACTCTTGAAGATGGATATAGAACCCTTCCTGCAAGGCTTGAAATTATCCGTGCCGCTGATGTATCCGAAGTGTATATTTACTTGACTGAAGGAAAATATCACCAGATAAAAAGGATGTTTAAGGCACTGGGCAAACATGTAGCCTATCTCAAAAGAGTAGCTATGGGCAGCCTCATCCTTGACGAGAATCTAAAACCAGGGGAATGGAGGGAACTCACTGAGGAGGAAGTGATTTCGTTACAGAGATTGGTCATGTGACTATAAAAATTTGTATAATTAAAAAATACCTTCCTCAAAACATGCTCATCTGCTCACTATACACGTTTCCTTTAATCTTGTTATTTGTCGCATCTTCACACCTTTCAACCGCAAATTTAGCCCCTGTTTTCGCTCTCAATATTTCCTCCACAAGCTCTACAGGGGTATCTTTACTCAGCCACATGTCCACCCATTCTTCTTTAATGATTAAAGGCATTCGCGGATGCACTTCCCTGACACCCTCTTCGGCATCGGTAGTTATGATGACAAAGTCAAGCTGCGGTCCCAGGCCCTTGTCAAAAGACAGCTTGTAAAGCCCACCTAAAGACATTATATTGCCATCCTGCAACCCTATTTTATATCTCACCTTTTTTCCTATCTCCTCATCCTTCCACTCATAAAACAAATTGGCGGGCACTATACACCTGGCGTACCGTGCGGCATCCTTAAACATTGGCCTGTCCAGAATAGTCTCTGCCCGAGCATTGACTACAACCTTTTTCTTCGAGCTATAATCAAAGCCCCATCTTGCCAGGGTTATGACCCTGTTTTTTGGTTCCAGCACAACCAGAGCACTTTGTGCTGGGTAGAAGTCTCCTTTGCTGTAGCTTTTCGCCTTCTCATCAACCTCTTCAGCTCTATAGTTGCGCACCAACTGTTCAATATCGGCTTCAAGCAAGAACCTTACACACATCCTATTGCCCTCCTATCGGTATCAAGTGAACTACCAACCACCTATAATTCTTACAAGAGGTGGCACACACCCATCACTGACTACTCATTTCACAGCAAATTTACCAGCCACTTTTCTTGCCTATACATATTTTGGAAAAAATGGATCAGTATCCTTAAACAGGTGATATGTTTTTTACCGGTTATATCTTATTATAAATAAGCAAAAATGCTTCCAGTAAATTTCCATTCGGTATTTCTGATAGATATAAAGCTTTGCAGAATACAAAATGATGGGATGACACGCTCCATAAATCAAGTATGGTAATTAATTGCCAGAAAATTTACCCATTTATAGTAGTTTTTATAATTTGCCATATATTTTCAGCAAACCATCTTCACCATACATTAGGCCACACCAAAACAAAAACCCGGCATTCCAAGCCTAATAAATGCCAGGCAATTAAAATTCAACGGCATTTCATGCACGGTTCATATAGGCTTGAAGGTCAACGAGATGCCTCTTTTCTTCCTTAAGCAGCTTGCGAAAAGCATCCTTGGCTTCAGGCAATTTCGAAGAGATGATCATCTGGGTATACAAAAGGATTGAGTCCTTTTCAGCCTGAATACCACACCTTATGACATCTTCCAGGCTTTGCAGCTGACCCATCACCCTCGCCTGGTCTTCTTCATTTGGGAAAATCAAGCTGTGAGCAAGGGCATTAAAATAGGCAGTCACATCTTGGTCGTACAGATATTTATCGTCAAATTTATCCTTGTTTTTCAAAAACTCCTGGTACAAACCTTCAAATACTGTTTTGTGTTCCTTCTCGTCCTCTGCCAATCTTTCCAGCAAAACCTTGGCTGCACTATCGCTCACTTTAGAGGCCGATTGGCGATAAAACCCCTCACCTCTCTCCTCAATGGCAATGGCCAACTTAATGGCCTCCAGGTCATTGAAAATGTTGATAGACACCTCTGCTCTCCCCCCTTTACAAGACCATTACAAATCAGCAAACAAAGCTCATTTCACTTTGCAAAGGCCATACTTTTCTCAACCTCATTTATAAATTTCACACACATCTGGCACGCTCAAATTCCCTCCTGCAGGTTCTTCTCGTTGTTCCCCTGTATCATTTCTCCGCCATCATTCTGCTTTGTTTCTCCGCCGGCATCCTGCTTTGTCCCTTGAACATCGCCAGATTGAGCATTACTCCATTGACCGGTTTGAGGGGCATGTTGAGCCTCAGGCTGCTTTTCTGCTTGAACTCCTTCTCTCTGCTTTTCTTTTTTGATATTCTCTACCCGTTTCCTTAACCCCTCAATCTTCTCCCTGTGTTCGTCAATCTCCTGGCACAAGCGATAGATGGCATCCAAAGAGTTATTCTCCTGTTTGTAAGCCTCGTATACCGCCTGCCCAATTTCCCTATACAGCCTCTTTATGGTATCCTCCTCTTTGAAGATCTCATAATTGAGCTTGCCCATCTCTACCAGCTCTTCCGACTTTTCGCCAACTTTTTTGACAACCTCACCCAGCCTTTTGGCCAGCTCGTCGATAAAAGCCATCCTTACACCCTCCTTTCACACTTTTTATGCCACCATATAACCCCACAAACACCATATCTACATAAGGCACCAATTTTGAACCACACCAGCATTTTCTTCTCTATCTCTAATATACTCTTCCCCCATTTGAATGCATTCATACTGTTTTTTCTCACCAGTTCAATCGTCAAGCATCGCTTCTGCACTCACTCAACCCAGCTATCTGCTGTGCTCTTTTGATCTCCTGTACAACGCGTTTATCGGTTTCATCTTCCAACGCATCGGCTAAAGCGTTCATGCTCTCTCTGCCGCCTATTTTGCCCAACGCCCATGCACTATACGCACGGATGGGCGGATGAGGATGTTTCAAAGTTCTAATCAGCAACGGAATAAATTTCTGCTGGCCAAAATTGCCTGCCGCAATGATGGCGCTGGATAACAATCGCTGAGGCCTGGCATAATTGCGTCCTATCAAAGATGCCACGGCCTCTATCGCTTTACGATCGTTTTCAACCAATGCCTCTATCAATGCATAAACGTCAAACGGCCGTAAATGATCACCTTTTGGAAAACGAGCTTGGCGGGTTACATTGCTGTTCCTGGGACATACCATCTGGCATACATCGCATCCCAGTAACCTGGTACCCAGCTTCTCCCTTATGCCCACCGGCACAAATTCTGAAGTTAACATATAGGCCCTTAAACAGCGTCCCGGCAAAACAGCGCCATCATCGGCAATGGCATAGGTAGGACAGGCATGTATGCACCTCTCGCACTTTCCGCACAATGAGAGAGCTTGAGGCTGACTGTCACAGGGCAGAGGCGCATCGGTCAAAATGAGATGAAGGGTAACCCAGGAGCCGTATTCCCCTACATATATCAGGCCATTTTTTCCGAAGGTTCCCACTCCCGCTCTATAAGCCGCCGCCTTGGCCGGCAAGGGCGGCTCAACCATTACCTTGTAACCCCTTTGAGTAATGACCCCGGCCAGCTCCTCAACGGCTTTCCTGCCCCTTGGATACTCCACATAATGTGCAGAATACCTGGCCACCCCTTCAGGAAACTTCTCCGGGTAGGGTAGATAAGGATGAACGGCCACCACAATGGCTTTGGCGTCTGGCATTAAATCCTTGGGAGAAGGAGTAAGCCTGCTTACAATTCCTTCTACTTCGCTGTCCTTCGCTTTCCGTACTTCAACCGCCTGGCACCACAGGTCAAACGGCCGTACATCGGTAATGCCTATAACAGGAAATCCCAGGTGCCTTCCCCGCTCTATAAGCTCTGCCTTCAGAATATCCATGTTTTCCACAACAGCTGCCCCTTTTCGAGAGATCCTTCCATGTGCTAAAAATCATACAATCAGGCCTACCCGCTCATACACCTTTTTGAGGGTCTGGGAAGCTACGCTTGCTGCCCTTTGAGCGCCTTGCTTCATCAGTTTTACCAGATACTCCTCATCCTTCATAAGCTCATAGTAACGCTGCTGAATTGGCTTCAATGCTTCAACCACGCACTCACCCACGGCTTTTTTGAAGTCCCCATAACCCTTGCCTTCAAATTCCTGTTCAATCTCCTCATAGGTCTTACCGGTAATGGCGGCATATATGTTCATCAGATTGCTTATCCCTGGCTTGTTTTCCTCGTCATATTTTATTTCCCTTCCCGAGTCGGTGACGGCTCTCTTAAACTTCTTCATGACCACATCTGGCTCATCCAGCAAGGAGATATAGGCATTGGGGTTTTCATCGGATTTGGACATCTTCTTGGTGGGGTCCTGGAGACTCATCACCCTAGCAGCTACCTTGGGGATATAAACTTCGGGCACGACAAACACGTCACCATAAAGGCTGTTAAACCTTTGAGCGATATCCCTGGTCAGCTCCAAGTGCTGTTTTTGGTCCTCACCTACCGGAACAAGGTGGGTCTGATACAGCAGTATATCGGCCGCCATGAGTACCGGATAGGTGAACAATCCCGCATTGATGTTGTCCTTGTGTTTCCTGGACTTCTCCTTAAACTGGGTCATTCGGCTCAGCTCACCCATATAGGTATAACAGTTCAAAATCCACGCCAGTTCCGCATGTGCGCTCACATGCGACTGAACGAACAGGGTGTTTTTTTCCACATCCAGCCCGCAGGCCATATAAAGCGCAAACAGGGACAAGCTCCTGCGCCGGAGCTCCTCAGGGTCCTGCCGCACCGTCAAAGCATGGAGGTCAACTATGCAGTAAAAACAGTCATACTCTTCCTGAAGCGACACCCAATTCTTAATCGCTCCCAAATAATTGCCAAGGGTGAGATTGCCCGACGGCTGTACGCCGCTAAAAATCCTCTTCTTTTGTTCCATCACTTATTCATCCTCTCCATCAATTATGTTTAATAATGCACTTGTCTTTTTACAAACTTATTTTAATATGACTTAACGCCTTGTTAAAGCAATTTCTATGCATCATACAAATCAAGGTATATCCTAACATTTTACCACTATAATACTCCTATATCCTGCAAATAACGTTTCAACCTTTCTACATCTTCAAGGTATACCTCTTTCAACTGCGGGCGGTATATTATGCTGGCCGGATGATACAGTGGGAACAGGGTCATCTTTAATCCCTCTTCACCTACCGCTATATCGATAGGGGTACCGTGTACCTGACCTATGGCAATTTTATTGTCATCGGCCAGCACCTTAAGGGGAATGTTACCTAGGCTCACCACCAGAACAGGGTGTATGATGCTGAGCTCCTTGTAAAGCAGGCTTCTACAAAGCTCTATTTCCTCCTTGTTTGGAGGGCGATTGGATACTCGACCGGTCGTCGGGTCGACCCTGGTTGGCCTAAACTTGACAGCATTGGTGATGTAGATGTCCTCCCGCTTTATGCCCAATATCCCCAAAAATTCGTTCAGGTTTTGGCCAGCCTGCCCCACAAAAGGCCTTTGCTGCACTACCTCCTGGTGCCCGGGTGCCTCACCCACCAACACCAGCGATGCGTCGGGGTTCCCCTCGCCAAATACCAAAATCTTCTCATTTTCTCTGTATATCTCCTTAAAAAAAGAAATGCTCTCCCGTCTCAATTTCTGGAGCTGCTTAGCTTTACGACTAGCTTCTCTATTTACCGGCACTTTTACATCTCCCTTTTATAGAAGGCATTATTGTAGTTTAAATAATATTTTTTGCTATGGCTTTAACCCTAATTCGTGCAATTTATCCCTTATTTTTTTAAAATCCTCCCACGCATCATATTTTTTAGCAGGATCCCGGAGCAGCGCCGCCGGATGATACGTGGCCATCAACCAATAGCCCTTCCTCTCAAACCACTGACCCCGTATCGATGTTATAGAAGCGTTCTTGTCTATTACATAACGCATTGCTGTAGCACCTAGACACACTATTATCCGCGGACGCACAAGGTAAACCTGCCTTCTGAGATAAGGCAGGCAGCTCTCAGCCTCGATTTCGCGCGGCACCCGGTTACCCGGCGGACGGCATTTTACAATGTTGGCTATATATACCTCTTCCCTCTTGAGTCCAATGGCTGCTATCATCTTATCGAGCAGCTGCCCCGCTTTGCCCACAAACGGCCTCCCGGTCAAATCTTCGTCACGCCCTGGCCCTTCACCGATGAACATCAAATCGGCATTCCGGTTTCCTTCTCCCGGCACCACATTCGTCCGGGTTTTACACAGGTCACATTTTTGGCACGTCTCTACAGCCCGTATCAGCTGTGCCCACAGTTTCTCGGCATCAACAGCATCCATAAATCAAAAGCCCCTTTGTTTTGATTATGTCAATTTTACAGAAAAATTCTATGTTTTTTGTGAATCATTTATCCTTTTCCCATTATAATATAACCTTATATACAACTTCAACTTTATAAACCATCAAACATTCATAATAGATATCAACTCACAAACAGATAAATGCGTCAATCCCATACTCCAAGCTTTTACGCTTACGCTAAAAATATAACAATTTAATGTGAAATTTATATCATTATTAATTGCATCTGTCAAAAAATTTACAATTATTAAATAAAAAATGTGTTTTTCTCTCCTTGTATTCATGGTATAATAATAGTACAGAATATACGGAAAATCAAGTTCAAAAGTCCGGCATTTCTGAGAAAGGGGGTTTTTCAAATGTGTAAATACGCCTCCAAATGCGCATTGTGTAATAGAACAGTAGAAGTTGAGGCCCAGCAGCAAGATATGAATACTGTAGAAATAAAAATTTCATCCGACTGCCCCAACCTCCAGCCACTGGTAAATAGACCTATTCATTTGGATGCGATATATGAAATAATAGCTTCTAAAGAAGAATCATTGCTATATGGACTGATTAAGCAATATCACAGACAAATAGAAGCCTGCACAGCATATGAGATAATAAAGGACTCAATAGGCCAAAGCCTGGGCCGCTACTATGAATTAGCTTAAATGCTAACCCTTAAATTTTAGAAATAAAAAAATGACTCCAATGTAAAAATCCCATTTTACCTCTTAAGACGGAATTTGATGTAAAAACGAGCTCAAAAATCAGCTGCTGAAAACTTTACTGAATTAAATAGAGCTTTTACAGCAAAATCAAAATAAAAAAAGCACGCATGAGAGCAAACCCCATACGTGCTTTTTTATTTTTAACCCTTTATGCTTCTCCACACAGCTCAAGCAATCTGTTCCATCTCCTGTCTACCTCTTTCTGGATCTCATCGATCAATCCTTCGTTTTCCTTGGTGAACAGGTGACGGAACCTGCCCTGCGGCTTCAGATATTCTACTACAGGCAGCTTATTCTTGGGCTTATAGTTGAGTATAAATTTGCCTTCAATCACCTCATAAAGAGGCCATACACAGGTCTCTATAGCCAACCTCACAATCTCCATAAGCTTTGGAGTATCATATCTCCATCCACGCGGGCAGGGCGCCAATACATTTAAAAATGCCGGCCCCGGAGTATATATGGCTTTCTCAGCCTTCTCATAAAGGTCCTTCAGGTTTCTAAAAGGAGCAGTTTGCGCCACATAGGGAATGTTGTGGGCAGCCATGATCATGGTCAAATCCTTCTTAAATTGAACCTTACCGGGCAACTCGCTTCCAGCAGGTGAAGTGGTAGTATCAGCATACTTGGGTGTGGACGAAGACCTCTGTATTCCAGTATTCATGTAAGCCTCGTTGTCATAGCAGACATACACCATATCATGGCCTCTTTCCATGGCTCCAGAAAGAGCCTGGAAACCTATATCATAAGTGCCACCATCTCCACCAAACGCAATGAACTTGGTAGTACCCTTGACCTTGCCAACTTTAGATAGCGCACGATATGCCGCCTCAGCTCCTGAAACAGTGGCAGCAGCGTTCTCAAACGCGCTGTGGATAAACGAATCCTTCCAGGCGGTATAAGGATACAAGCAGGTTGAAACTTCAAGGCAACCTGTAGCCACTCCAATAACCGCATGGTCCTCGGGCTTCAAGGCCCGGAGTACAGTCCTCACCACGATAGGAGCACCACAACCTGCACACATCCTGTGGCCCCCGGTAAAGCGTTCCTCTTTTTCCGTCAAAGTCTTCAGATTGTATGCCACCTTGCACACCTCCTATTCTCTTACGCCCAGGTAGTTGAAAGTCGATTTTACCTGTCCGGTCCTTGCGATCTCCAACAAGTCTTGGTATACCTTCATGATCTCATCGGGACGTACATCGCGGCCTCCCAGACCGTATATATAGCTTACAGCCTTGGTATCCCTTGCGTAATCAAACATGGCACTTCTTACCTCTGTAAACAACGGGCCACCTGCTGTTGAGAAGCTATCAGCCTTGTCCATAATGGCCACAGCTTTCAAATGCGACAGAGCTTTACCCAGCTCTTCAAAGGGAAATGGACGGAACACTCTTAACTTGATCAAACCGGCCTTAATGCCCTGTTTGCGCAGCTCATTCACCACAAACTTGGCAGTACCGGCTGTAGAGTTCATTATGACAATACCTACTTCAGCATCTTCCATCTTGTATTCTTCAAAATATCCATACTTCCTCCCAGTCAGCTTCTCAAATTCTTGTGCAACCTCCAGGATCACCCTCTTTGCATTCTTCATAGCTTCTGCCTGTGCGCGCTTGTGTTCAAAGTAGTATGCAGGCATATCAAGGGGCCCCATAGAAATAGGATGGTCTTTATCAAGCAAAGAGTATTGCGGTTTATACTCCCCGACAAACTCTTTTACCTTTTCGTCCTCAAGAAGTTCTATATTCTCCACAGCATGGCTGGTAATGAAACCGTCATAACACACCATCACAGGCAGCTGAACATCCTTATGCTCGGCAATGCGAATAGCCTGTATCAGGTTATCGTAAGCCTCCTGATTGTTCTCACAATACAGCTGAATCCAGCCCGAATCTCTAGCACCCATGCTATCGCTGTGGTCATTGTGGATATTGATGGGGCCAGACAGAGCTCGATTAATGACCGCCATAACGATGGGCAAACGCATTGAAGCAGCAATATAAAGCATCTCCCACATCAATGCTAAACCCTGGGAAGACGTGGCCGTCATGGTCCTAGCACCAGCTGCTTCAGCACCTATACATGCGCTCATGGCACTGTGCTCAGACTCAACAGCTACAAACTCTGTGTGTACCTGTCCATTGGCAACAAATTGTGAAAAATATTGCGGTACTTCGGTCGATGGCGTGATAGGAAATGCCGCTACCACATCGGGATCAATCTGTCGCATAGCCACAGCTATAGCTTCATTACCGCTCAACTTATCCTTGATTGCCATTCCACATTCCCCTCCCTTACTCTTCTTCCACAAAATCTATGGCTTTAAAAGGACATACCTCTACACAAATTCCACAGCCTTTGCAGTGGTCAAAGTCAAAGTCCTTTCTCTTACCTTCTTCTACCGGGATAGCCATATCGGGGCATACCGGCCAGCACAGCAAGCACTGCTTGCACTTGTCCTGCAGCCACACCGGCCTCATAGAACGCCAGTCTCCGGTTTTGAAGTCCTCTGCATTACCAGCATCTATGATATGTCCACCCTGCGGCATGTCTCTCCATGACATGTCTTCTCTTATATTCATCTTGCGTTCCTTTGTCATAGCCCTTTCACCTCCTGCATAGCACGCTTGAGAGCCCTCATGTTTCCTTCTATAACATGTGGTTTGGTAGCAAACTTGTGATGGAAGGACCTTTCCATAGCTTCAATAAAGGCATCCTCATCCATAAACCTGGTAATTTTTGCAATGGCACCTAGCATGGGAACATTGGGGAAATAACGCCCCAGCTCTTCCACCGATATCTTTCTCGCATCGATGGTGTAAATCTTGCCTTCAAAGCCCTTAAGTAATGGCCTGAACTCCTCGGGATCTTTAGCGGAGTTTATCACAATGGCGCCATCTTTCTTAAGGCCAGCCGTCACATCCACCGTGGCAACCAAAGTCTCGTCCACCACTATAACATAATCAGGCTCATAAATGTTGGAGTGTATAGTAATCGGTTCATCGCTGATGCGGTTATAGGCGGTAATGGGCGCTCCCATTCGCTCCGGACCATACTCTGGAAAACCTTGGACGTACTTGCCCGTGTCAAAAGCAGCTTCAGCCAGCAAGAGAGATGCTGTCTTGGCACCTTGTCCACCCCTGCCGTGCCAGCGGATCTCTATCATCCTACCCATGTAAAAACTTCCTCCTTTCATTTTGCAGTGCATAAATAAATTCCTTAAATTTACAGCATCTGTACTAATACAAGCGGTAAAAATAAAATTGTATTATAACAGATGCTAAGATGCAACTATAACAGTTTTGAAAAATCCGCTATCCTAAATGCTTCGTGCGCGTATAACACTTATCAGATTAATTATAACAGATGGGCTTTTTACTGTCAATAAATGATGGAAATAAAACAAGAGAGGTTCGTTGTAAAATTAAATGCAACACCTAAAAAATAGTAGAACCATAGTGAGAAATCCTGTATGATATAGATATCCAAAATCACCAAACATACAGGGAGGTCTCACTATGGCTCAATATAATTGTACCACGAAATGTCGCTCTTTTAAACACCTAAGTGTCTATGAAAGAGGGAAAATTGCTGCAAATTAAAGTAAGATGAATTGCAAAACCAAAATCAAGATAATACCCGGAATGCCTAAAAAGCCAACGATTAAAGCAGTAACAGGATTTATGGCTATCGTAAGGCCAATTAACCCCCCTACCAGATTTAAAAGCCACAATATAATGCCGCCAATGATGGCATTGTATATCAATCTGAGTATAATTTTTAGGGGCACCAGTAAGAACCACCCCACGATATACAAAAGCAACAGGCCAGCAGCATAAGCCAGTATTACACTCCATGGGATCGTCCCCGGCATACCAATCACATCCTGATAAATTTAATACACAAGCAAGAGTTAACTCAAATTACCGACACTTTATAATATGATGCTACCTCAATTCATATGACAAATCGGTCGCTACTTTTCCCTACAGTTGAGCCGACCTGTATACAGTCCCACCCGCCTCCTCTATAACTCGCCCCTATATTCCAACAAATCCATATAGCTCAGGCCTTGTATAGCCGCGTAACCACCAACTCTCCGCTGAAATTCCGTTATAATAAATTAGCCGAGGCACAATTCCTCTAATCATTGAAATACTGCAAACTCTGCACACCCTCCACACCTTTTAATTTGGCTTGCTTAAGCATATATATATATTTTTTTCTAGCGGCTTCCATATTGTATATGGCATAATCTACTAGTTCGGGCTCACTAACGCTATTGAAATAATTTTGCGCATTTATCCATTCAGCATGTGCCTGGTTAACTGCCTGTAATATGTCAAAATACTCTCCATCGTTATGACGTGTATCCCAAAGACTTAACCTCCTTAGCCTCATATATCTCCCTCCATAAAAATTGGCTTTTATAACATTGCTTTTATATTATTGCCATGTTTTCTCATAATTATCACCTTTATACCCTACATAAAAAGCAATCTTGCACTCAAAATAAAAAGGACGAGAGATAATTCTCTCGTCCTTTCGCTTTCTTGCATGCTCGTTGTTATCAATAGGGTTCCACAAATACCTCAAAGAACCCTTGGGGATGGGCACAGGCAGGGCATTGTGCCGGAGCACTTGTGCCTTCATGTATGTATCCACAATTGCTGCACTTCCACAAAATAACCCTATCCTTCTTAAAAACTTTATCACTTTCTATATTTTCAAGCAATTTTCTGTATCTTTTTTCGTGATTTTGTTCGCTTACGCTGACCCTCCTGAACACCTCCGCAATCTCGGGAAAACCTTCCTCCTCGGCAACCCTGGCAAACTCGGGATACAGGTCTGCCCACTCCTCATGTTCGCCATTAGCAGCAGCTAGTAAATTAGCTTTGGTATCACCTAGCGCAACAGGATATGAAGCGGAGGTTATTTCTACCACCTCACCATTGAAGCTTTCATTCAAGAATTTAAAGAACCTCTTTGCGTGCTCCTTCTCATGATCTGCCGTCTCTAAGAATACATTGGCTATCTGGATATACCCTTCTTTCTTAGCTACAGAAGCATAGTACGTATACCTGTTTCTTGCCTGTGACTCACCCGCAAACGCCTTCAATAAATTCTCAGCAGTTTTAGTACCCTTAAGCGATTTCATTTGCACATCCTCCTCCTTAAATTTCAATTGTAAAACAACTAAAAAATTCATTTCATTAGGTATTTGCAACTTCATCTTACCTCTGTTTTCCAGAGACCGTGAAGATTGCAATATCCATAAACGTCTATTTCTCCACCTGAATCAACCACTTCCGCTTTGGGTTCCTGCCCAGGTTGGAGCACAATTCTCTGCATGCTCGCATCGCTGACCACAGCTATCCACTCAATATAGTGTTCTGGTACCATAGGATGGAGAACCGACCCCACCTGAATATGCAGCTTGCCGTCCTTGCGCGTCACCGATGGCACGTGCTTTTCAATAGAAGCATCGACTGTGTTGGCCTTAAGCTCTGTCATAGGCTGCCCACAGCATACCAGTTCTCCACCGCCTCTTTTAATAAGCTCAACCATATTTCCACAAATTTCACAACGGTAAAAAGCCACCTGGTTCCTCATACCCCTCCTCCTTTTCATCCTCGAAATTTACATTTGATGATAAATATATACCCTGAAAATTTTGTTTTAAAACCAATTTTTAAATCTATTCAATAATTTCAATTGACAAACGGCAAGTGAATTTGAAATAAAAAGGGAAGCGTGTTTTTGCTCCCCTTACTTGATGGCTTCAGCCACCACCTCATACTCTTTAAGATTTTCCATTCTTTGCACCAATTTTTGATAATGTTTATAAAGAATACCAAAGTGATGCCTGTAATTTGGATGCCATGGCTTTTGTCTACCACAGAAATGCAGTATCACCGTATTGTGTATGACAAAGTCCAGATTAACACGCCCTTTTGTAGCGATTAAATATGTGCGGTAACGCCTTGCATCATAGTTATACAGATATTCATCAAGCGGTTTGATTTTATTCCAAAAAAGGCCGTTTAACACGTCCTGGTCAGGTAATATAAGCTCATACGCATGTTTCTGTATATAATCCAATATTTGCTGAGCATCTACTTCCTTCCTCATCAACTCCACATTAATAAGCAGAACGCCCGAATTGTAATATTTATTTGATTCAGTTCTTAAGCGAAGCCTATTTATATAATCTATTACCGGTTTGGAATGCGCCGCAGCGGCAAAGTAATAGCCATCTAGATCGGTATAATAAAGCGATTCAATAGGATTTAGCACGAGTATATCAGGGTCCAGGTACAATATCCTGTCAACATGCTCAGGTAGCACGGTATGCGCGATAAGGCGATAGTACATCTCAGGTGGATAGTAAAAATTGACAGGTGCATCTGCAAATATATTTTTGTCGACTGTCATGGAATACAGCTTGTGCCCATGCATTTCCACAAATGCAGAAAGCTGCATAAGTTCCGGTTTTTCAATATCGGAGTGCATCAAATAAACTTCTACCTTTTCCGAGCAGTTGTCAAACAGCGACCTCAACATAACCTTAAGCGGCGGAACATAAGCAGCATTCAAAGTTACCAGTATATTCACACACACCCACCTCTCGCGCATAGATAATATAATTCCTAAACAACCACCTCAAAGCCATCATAAGCCACCTCAAATCCATAAGGCTTAGCAAGCTCCACTAATTCATCATGCAGCAAGCCACCGTTATGCGAAAAATGTGTTATCACAAACTTAGTCGCTTCATCAGCGCACCCCAACTCAAACAATCTTTTTTTAACTTCTATATTGTCAGGCAAACCCATATGATTGTTCCCATCCTTACCTGGTCCCACAGTACAGTCCAGGCTCACCAAGTTAAAATAAAGTCCTTTTATATATTCCCATGTTTCCTCCGGGAATATTCCGGTGTCATTGCCGTACAGCATACGCTTCCCGTCCCCGTCTTCAAATATATAAATATAACAATCCTCACTTCGGGCATGCAGCGCCAAAAGAGGCGTCACTTTTATATCCCCTGCTTCAAATGTCTCAAACGGCGGCACATAATGGATACTCAAATATTCATTTAATGCAGGTATGGTTTGGAGTATCTCGTTCATAATAGAAACCACAGCCCTGTTTCCATATATATTCATGATATTTCCTTCCTCAAGGTGAGCAAAAACCGATCTTCTAAGCTCCAAATCGTCGGTATAAAAGTGGTCCTGATGGGAATGGGTTATGACCAAATGCTTCAACTGGCTAAGGTCAAGCCCAAAATTGATAATATGATAGTATGTATCAGGTGGAAAATCCACCATCAAGCCGTCGTTGATAAGAGCGCTGGAACGCGTGCGAATATTTTTGCCTCCCCTTTTTCTGGCCTCTTTGCATGACTGGCAGGCACAGAATAGCCCTGGCCATCCCTCTGCAGCAGCTGTTCCAAGATATTTTACTCTCACTGTAATCTCCTCCCAAACCCTTTTAAATTATCATTTAAAATTCACATGGCCAATCAACATATTGGTTTAAAGCTGTAACAAATGACTGTAAGCCCTCTGCGTCTTGCTCATCAAACCTAGCCTTATACGGGCTGTCTATATCCAAGACCCCAATAAGGTGATCATCCTTTATGATGGGCACCACTATCTCCGATTGCGATGCCGGATCGCATACGATATGCCCGGGGTAGAGGTTCACATCCTCCACCAGCTGAATCTGCCTGGTAGCAGCGGCCGTACCGCAGACGCCTTTCCCCAAAGCAATCCTTGTGCAAGCCGGCTTCCCCTGGAAGGGGCCCAGCACCAGCTCCCCACCCCTGTATAGATAAAATCCTGCCCAGTTGATATCGGGAAGCAGGTTATACAAAAGTGCAGCAGCATTGGACAGTGCCGAAAGCCAGTATCCCTCTTCTTTTAGCATCCCTTCAAGATAAGCATTAAGCTGCTTATAAAAATCCTGCTTATCACTGGCCTCTATCTTGTGCATCAAAAACAAGTCACATCCCCCTTTTCTTATCCTGCACGCTCTCGAAAAATCCGAGCGCTATTCTTCGAGAATATTCAATCTTACATAAACAAACATTGAAATAAGTCCATCTGGCATAATTTATTCGCATTCCTTGGCCATATTCATTTTACCATTTTAATTACAATAAATGAAGTTATTTTTGATACTTGAATCTTTAGAAAAAGAAACGCCAGAGAAAAAGCCCCTGGCATTCTTATCCTTATTAGATAAAATTTTGCTGCATATTCAATTTATGCGACATCCTCCCCTCAATAAATTAAGTGGGGATTACACCATCGCATTCCTTAAGGATGTTTGCTTAGATTAGTTTAAAGATTATCTTTTTCGTTTCCCGTCGGCAACTTTAACCTTTAAGCAGCGTAAATTAGACCTTCATCAGAATTAGTAATGCAAGTTGACAACAGCATTTATTTCCCTATAACATGTTCGTTGAAGAACTCGGTCAAATTTTCTTGGTTTACCGACAGCACGGGCCCATCATCTATTCTGACACACACGCCTTTGGTACACTCCCCCAGACAGAAAGCAGCCTTTATGAGCACGCGGTCGGTAAGCCTGTTATCATTTATGAGCTTTTGTAACCCGTCTATTATGTTGTAGGACCCCTTCAAGTGGCATGCGCTGCCTACACATACATAAATTGTCTTCATATTAATCCCCCCTGTTAATTGGCTATGTTTATTTATCCAAGCATCTGTGCATCAGATGCCTTTTATCGCTCAAAAGGCCGCTATATAGCGCCATTACAATGGGATTTTCTTCTGAACGCTTTATTTGAGCAGCTCTGTCCACATCGTATAAGCCTTTGGCTCTATGTGTCTTTACCTTGGCGCTTTGGGGTATGGGTCGGCCGGCTCCGCCTATACAGCCACCAGGGCAAGCCATGACCTCAACAAAATCATATTTCTTCTCGCCCGACAAAATTGATTTTACAAGTTTATCAACATTCCTTAACCCATTCACTACGGCCACATTTACCTTTTGCCCATCAATGTCCACTGCTGCTTCTTTGATGCCATCCATCCCTCTGATGCCGGAGAAAGATATGTCTTTCAGCACGCCGGGGCTTTTCTGTTTTAGACAGCGCCTTATTACCGCCTCAGCTACGCCCCCAGTCACTCCAAAGATGACCCCGGAACCGCTGGAAAGACCAAAGGGCATGTCAAGCGACTCAGGCTCAAGCTCACCAAATACAATCCCCGCCTGCCTTATCATAAGAGCCAGCTCCTGCGTGGTAATCACCACATCCACGTCGGGCACTCCATTGTTTGTATATTCAGGCCTTGTCGCCTCATACTTTTTGGCAGTACACGGCATGATGGATACCACTACGGTCTCTTTGCCTTCAGCCCGGTCAATTTTGCTGTAATGTTCCTTGATAAGGGAGCCAAAAATCTGCTGTGGCGACTTACAGGTAGATATATTTTTCAAAAGCTGGGGATATCTGTTTTCAGCAAATTTCACCCAGGCAGGGCAGCATGACGTGAAAAGCGGCAGGTCTTCTTTTTTGCCCAGCCTATCAATAAATTCCCTGCTTTCTTCCATTACTGTCAAGTCAGCCGCCAGACCCGTATCATACACCTCATCAAACCCCAGCTTCCTTAAGGCAGCAACTATCTTGCCGGTCACTATTGCACCCGGTGCCAGCCCAAATTCCTCTCCCAGCGCAACCCTCACCGCAGGTGCAATCTGTGCCACCACCCTTTTGGTTTTATCGTTCAGCACGCTCCACACCTTATACGTCTCATTTTTTACTACAATGGCTCCGGTGGGACATACAGCAGCACACTGTCCACAGCTCACGCACTCTACATCGGCGATGGGTTTTTCAAAGGCAGTGGTCACTTTGATTTTGGAACCCCTGTAGGCAAACCCCAGCACGCCGATGCCCTGGACCTCTTCGCACATCCTAACGCAGTCTCCACACATTATGCACTTGTTCGGGTTTCTCACAATGGATGTGCTGCTTTCATCAACTGGCAGCTGTTTGCACGAAGGCTCAAACCGCATATTCCTAATGTTAAACCTGGCAGCCAGCTCCTGAAGCTTGCACTTCCCGTTCTTCTCACAAAGCGTACAGTCCCTGTCATGGCTTGATAGTATGAGTTCCAGCACCATCCTTCTGTATTTTTGAAGCTTGGGGGTATTGGTCTTTATGACCATGCCGTCTTTGGGGGGAGTTGAACACGCAGCCATGGGCCTTCCCCGCTCATCCTCTACCATGCACATCCTGCACGCTCCATAAATACTGAGCTCTGAATAGTAGCAGAAAGTAGGCAGGTCAATCCCGGCTTTTCTTATAACGTCCAGGATATTCTTTTCTTTGTCAAATTGGACCCTTTGTCCATCTATAACCATTGTCCCTGCCATGTTCTATCACACCTCCTCTATCGCATTAAACGGGCAGATCTCTTTACAAGCACCACATTTTATGCACTTTTCCTTGTCTATCCTAAAAGGCTGCTTTACCTTGCCCTCAATAGCTCCCACGGGGCACGTTCTTGCACATTTGCTGCAACCCTTGCACAGCTCTTCTTTTATGGTAAATACCCTCAAAGCGGCACATGTGCCTGTGGGACACTTCTTATCGACAACGTGTTTTAGGTATTCGTCCCTGAAATATTTCAAGGTGCTCATAACCGGATAGGCCGCCGTCTTACCAAGGCCGCACAGAGAAGTATTGCTTATCATATCAGCCAGTTCTTCCAAAAGCTCAAGGTCATAAACCGTCCCTTTTCCCGCCACTATCCTTTCCAGTATCTCAAGCATCCTCTTCGTCCCTTCTCTGCACGGAACACACTTGCCACAGGATTCATTTTGAGTAAAATTCATAAAAAACCTGGCCACCTCTACCATACACGTATCCTGGTCCATCACCACAAGCCCGCCAGAGCCTATCATGGCTCCCACTTTCTTTAAAGAATCAAAGTCCAGCGGAAGGTCAAGGTGCTGCTCGGTAAGGCAGCCGCCTGATGGTCCCCCAATCTGTACCGCCTTAAAGGCTTTATCTCCCTTTATTCCTCCACCGATATCAAAAATGACTTCTCTGAGCGTGGTTCCCATGGGTACTTCGATAAGGCCGGTATTGTTTACATTGCCCGTCAAAGCAAAGGCCTTCGTCCCTGGGCTGCTCTCTGGCCCAATGGACCTAAACCACTCACTCCCTTTTAGTATTATCAAAGGCACATTGGCAAAAGTTTCTACGTTGTTGAGTACAGTGGGCTTACCCCACAGCCCCACCTCGGTGGTGCGGGGCGGCTTTACCCTAGGCATACCCCTATCGCCGTGTATCGAGGCAATCAAAGCACTCCCTTCTCCGCACACGAATGCACCCGCACCTTGATTTATGTGAATGTCAAAATTAAACCCGGATCCGAGTATGTTGCAGCCCAGCAGCCCGTATTCACGAGCCTGTTCTATGGCCTTCTTGAGGCGCTTCACTGCCAGGGGGTATTCCGCCCTGACGTAGATATACCCTTCGCAGGCACCGGTAGCATAACCTGCTATAATCATTCCCTCAATCACGCGGTGGGGGTCTCCTTCCATAATGCTCCTGTCCATAAATGCGCCGGGATCCCCTTCATCCCCATTGCACACCACGTATTTCACGGGGCTGTCTTGTGCCAGCACCTGTAACCACTTCTTACCGGTTGGAAACCCGCCGCCTCCTCGCCCCCTCAAATTGGATTCACTTATCTCCTTGCACACATCTTGAGGGCTCATGTGTTCCATCACATAGGCCAAAGCATGGTATCCACCTTTTGCAATATATTCTTCTATGGACTCGGCATCTATGTGGCCGCAGTTTTCAAGCACAATACGCATCTGTTTCCTGTAGAAAGGGATTTCTTCCTGCGTTGGATAAACCCTGCCATCCTGTTTGTACATAAGCCTCTCTATAGGTTGCCCTTTTAGGAGAGTGGTCTCCAAAATCTCCTGGCAGTCTTCAAGCTTTACCTTTACATACAGGAAATTATATGGTTCTATTCTCACAAGCGGTCCCATTTCGCAAAACCCATGACATCCGCTTTTCTTAACGCCTATCCCTTCCTTTTCCTCCTCTAGCCTTACATCAACATACAAGCCTATGTCCTCAACCATTTTCCTCAATCTCTCATATACCTCAATCGATCCTCCCGCAACACAGCCTGTTCCGGCACATACCAGCACCCTTATTTTTTGCCTGCTTAAACGTTCCGAAAAAAGGCGTGCGCATTCCTTTAGATGTTGTACATCCTTAATCTTCAAGTCGGTTCGCCTCCTTTATATCCTTCAAAATCCTCACAGCTTCTTCTGGTGTCATCTTTGGAAACACCTTATCGTTGATGGTAATGACCGGGGCTAGTCCACATGCTCCCAAACACGAAACCGTCTCAACGGTAAACATCATGTCATCGGTAGTACGCTTATTCTCGCTCAAACCAAGCTCTTTCCTAAGCGCATTCAATATGGGTATGGACTTTTTGACATGACAGGCCGTACCGTCACATATCTTAATCACAAACTTTCCCTTTGGCTCCAGAGAAAAATTCTCGTAAAATGTGGCTACTCCGAATATTCGGGCACGGCTTACTCCCATCTTATCGGCAACATAACCCAGCACTTCCTCAGGTAGATAATGATATTCTCTTTGTATTTCCTGCAGCACAGCAATAAGTGAAGATTTCTTGTTGCCGCATCTCTCCAAAATCCCATCAACCTTTTCATAATCAATTGCAGCGTTCATTGCAATCCTCCCTTCAAACAGACATTTGCAGCACAATATGCCTAAATATTGTTAATTTATTATCAATCTCGGCAAAATGGTACTAATTTTAAATAGAGTGTGCAATAAAAAAGCTTTATGTTACACATAATGGGCCTTGACCTGCACAAATGACACCATGAGTTATCTCATTTTGCCATCATAAAACCTATTGAATGCTAAAAACCTATTGAATGCTAAAATTGCATCTCAGCAGTCTTTCAATGCAACTTAACCCCCAAATACATCGATTCGCCGTCCTTCTCTTTTGTTAACTATTTATCAATATTATAATGGGTACGAAAACATTATTTGATTTGGAAAGGAGCTGGAAACCTATGGCACGATTTACGCTGCCCAGAGATATATACTTTGGCAGAGGTGCAATGGAGGAGCTTAAAAACCTTAAGGGATACCACAGAGCAATGATCGTTACAGGTGGTTCATCCATGCAAAAATACGGTTTCCTAAACAAGCTGCAAAACATACTGGAGGAAGCCGGGCTGGAGACCAGGGTATTTGAGGGGGTAGAACCAGACCCTTCTGTGGAAACGGTCATGGCAGGGGCTAAAGCCATGCAGGAATTTCAACCTGATGTCATAGTGGCTATTGGCGGTGGTTCGCCCATTGATGCCGCTAAGGCCATGTGGGTATTTTATGAATATCCCGAATTGACCTTTGAAGACATAAAGAAGCCCTTTTCCATGCCAAAGCTCAGGAAAAAGGCCATATTTGTAGCCATTCCTTCAACCAGCGGAACGGCCACAGAGGTGACGGCTTTCTCGGTCATCACCGATTATTCAACTAAAATCAAATACCCGCTGGCAGACTTTGAGATCACTCCTGATATTGCCATACTGGATTTTGATATACCCATGACCATGCCCAAGACGCTGGTAGCCCACACAGGTATGGATGCATTGACTCATGCCATAGAGGCCTACGTGGCATCCAACAGGTCAATGTTTTCCGACCCGCTGGCCATGGAGGCCATAGTCACCATATTTGAAAGCCTGGTTGACTCTTACAGCGGCGATAGAGAAGCCAGGGAACGCATGCACGTTGCCCAGTGCATCGCCGGAATGGCATTCAGCAACGCCCTGCTTGGCATAACTCACAGCCTGGCGCATAAGATAGGTGCGCAGTTTGAGATACCCCATGGATGCTGCAACGCCATACTTCTACCTTACGTCATAAAATACAACTCCAAAGTCTGCATGAAGGAATATGCGGAGATTGCCAGAAGACTGGGGCTACCCGGCCAAACCGACAAGCAGCTGGTAGACTCACTTATATCCAGCATAAATGACCTCAATTCTAAGATAGGGATAGCACCCACCTTGAAGGACCATGGCGTAACCGAAGAGCTGTTCACTTCCAAAGTAGAGTTCATAGCCAAAAACGCAGCGCAGGACCCATGTACGTCATCCAATCCAAGGCAGGCAACGCCCGAGGATTTGAAGAAGATACTGGAATGCGCATTCTATGGCTCCCCTGTTACTTTTTAACATATATGAAGGGCCACCTTGCATGTGGTGGCCCTTCTCTTATATTATTCACTCTATCCCCATAACGCTTTTGAACTTTTTCATATATGACCTGCTCACCGGCACTTCGTCCTTCTCGTAACCCCTCATCACCAACACATAGGTGTAATTAAACCACGGCACGATCTCCTTGACGTGTTCTAGATTCACCAGATAACTCTTGTGGGTCCTTAAAAAAGAATACTGCTGCAGCTTCTGCTCAAGGCTGGCCAGGGTCAAATTGCTTGTGAATTCCCCTTTTAAGGACTTAACTTCGGTCCTGTTCCCCGACGTGCAGCAATACACTATGTCCCTGTGGTCCAGCACCACCATCCTGTCATTCTTCCACACGGTAATTACACCGGGTGCAAGGCGCGGCTTTACCCTGCTTTTAAGCCGCTTTACCGTTTCGGCAATCCTCTCATCCTCAAAAGGCTTCAATATATAATCCACCGCATCCAGGTTAAAGGCATTGACAGCATAATTATCGTAAGCTGTCGCAAAGACTATATGGATATCCTTGTGCTTCTTCCTTATCTCTCGGGCAATGTCAACCCCGTTTTTATCATTTAAATGAATGTCTAAAAATACCACATCGGGAATCTGCTCATCCACCAGCTTCAAACATTCCTCTCCTGAGTCAGCTTCACCGCATATCTCAAAATCGCTGTACTGATTAAGCAGGTATTTCAATTCCTGAAGAGCGTATTTCTCGTCATCTACTATAACGACCCTTAATGACATCGGCCTGTCTCCTTTCCCTAATAGGCACTATGATAATCACTTCAGTGCCCTTACCCGGCTCGGAATGAATGACCATCCCGTGGTCTTCGCCGTAAATCTCCTTAAGACGCCTGTTGACGTTGGATATCCCTATGCGTTTATCATCGTCCGTATTGGTGATAAGGTTTTTTACCACCTCGGGTTCCATGCCACACCCGTTATCCTTTATGCATATCTGGTAGCAGCTGTCAGCACTTTTAACGGAGATAACTATTACTCCGTCCTTTTTCCCGGCCAGACCGTGCTTTATGGCGTTTTCTACAATGGGCTGTATGGTAAACGGGGGTATCAAAAAGGATACATTGGGCTGTATATCCCATTCAACCCTTATACGATCTCCGTGCCTGGCCTTTTCGATTTCAAGATAGCTTTTGACGTTCTCCAGCTCCTTGTGAATCTCTATAAGGTCGGGCGAGGTCTGTATAATAGCCCTGAAATGCCTGGAAAGATGAATGAGCAGCCTCCTTGCTTCCAGCGGCTCGGTCCTGCACATGGCCGCAATGGTGTTTAGGGCGTTGAACAGAAAATGGGGATTGATCTGAGCCTGAAGGGCCTTAAGCTCAGCCTTGGCCCGCAACCTGGCATTATAGTCCTTGCTGTTTTGCTCCAGCTGGGCCGAGATCACCGACCCCACCCCCCTGGCAATTGCCTCATCCTCATCAGTTATGACATCGCCTTTTTTTCTATAAAACTTCAAGCACGCAAGCAGCGTATTGCCTTTCTTAACTGGCACCTCTATACAATTTTCAGCCTCATCTTTCCCGGTATCATATTTAACCGCTACCTCTTCCTCGCCGGCAAACGCTTCAATACCGTTTTGGCATTTGAGCTCCACTGCGTTAAAGCCCGTCAGCACATACAATATAGACACTATCCTTTTGCAGTCATCCTCATCTTTAAGTTCGCTTCTCAAAAAAGGCAGCATCCTGGTGCATATCTCAAAGCATTTATCTATCAACTGATAGGACTCTAACCCAGCCCTTTCAGGAGTATCGGATTTAGACATAGACGTTCCCCCTTCTTTCCAATGGTGTACGCTCTCGAAAAGTCTGAGAGCTTTATTTTAGCTTGTTTGTAAGTTCGATTTTGGGACTTCACCCCCCAATTATTCAGCAAGGTTGCCCTGCAAAATCAATCGTTGTGCCTATGTCGCTTAGCTACTTTTCGAGAGTATTCAATGTTTAGTAATAATACCTTTCCACCGTTTTGCCAAGGCTGCTCATGAGCTCTGCCAGCTCCTCTAGCAGCTTGAATTTTATGCTGAGGTTAACTGGAAAATTGGGGTTTTGATGGGCAGGATTCATGGCCCTCCCAATAAACAACCTCAAATGCGTACATTCTTCTATATATATGGGCCAGCCTGGCTGCACCATCCTGCCCTTTCAAAAATTTGAGGTCCTTGTACCTCACATTGTCAGAGGAATAACGCCGTATCAGTTCAATAGCCTTGGACAGCGTCAACACCCCTTCGGTCACCAGGTCTATGCCTTCCATCTTTGCCGTTGGTGGCACCGACGGATCGTGGTACTCCAACGAAGTTTTTATTTCCCTTCCCAGCACACGGCTGATTATCTGTGCTGTTGTACCGCCGCACACCACCTTAACACCACCACCCTTCATGAACTCTTCCACCGCCTTTTCATCGTCCGACCTAGATATGGGAGGACCGGCAAAAAGGCTGACTTCCTTGACGGGCTGAATACTCACAGCCACGACGGTGGTGTCATCCCCCGGCTTCCCCATGTATAGGCTGTCACAAACCGTTATAAGCAAGGTAGCGATGGCTTTGGCCGTTGACTCCTTTTTTACATTCCGTTCCAGGTACTCAGCCACGTTATCCCACTTCCAGCCGAAATTTAAGGTAGCTCCAACGCCCGCATGGATTACCCCATCGCTGACCATCACAAAGGTGTCCCCCAGCTGCACTTTAAAACAGCTCTCCTTTATGGTCCTGCCGTTTATTGTGCGACAAGCATAAGGCACGCTGATAATATTCCCTTCCCTCAAAAAAAATACTGGTGGGTTATCGAATTCAAACAAACGCGCCTCCCCGTTTCTAAACACCTGCAGTATGCTGAAGGTGGAATATGCCAGATTCCTCACGCTGCACACCGGAAGGGTATGGGCTATGGTCTCCACAGCCTGGTCAATGTCAGCCCCCCTCTCCAGCATGGTACCGATTATCTTCGTTGTAAGGGTTGCAAGGATATTGGCCTTAACGCCGCTGCCCAGCCCATCGGCCATGACCACGACTACGCAATCGTCTCCCCTTACCACTTCCACCTTGTCACCGCATAGCTCTTCGCCGTATTTGTTTAGGCTCTCGTATGCCACATCTATGAAAAAGCTCATCGCTTATCCTCCCTGTCGTAGAGAATCATGTCCTTCAGCTTGGTAAGCGTAACCTTGGTCTCGGCTGTTGTCTCTCCAAGGAGGCTGGCGATTTGCTGTACCACCATCATCTGTTTATCTATGACCTTTTGAGCCATCTCCACCGTCTCGACCTTGAGCTTGTACATCTGCCTGGCCTGTCTCTCTTCATTTGTAATATCCCGCATTATGGCCATGACAAGCTGCTGGTCCTTTAAAAATATTATGTCCTGTTCGGTTACTACGCCGTATTCCCTGTACTCCACCTTCTTGTTAAGAATGCTTTCGCGGGTCTCCCACACCCTTTCAAAATCGGAAGTATCGATAATATCATACAATTTCTTGCCTATGGCCACTTCCCTCGGCATCTGAAACACCCTCTCAGCGGCACGGTTAAACTCCTGTATCTCCATATCGCTGTTCACTGCGATTATTATGTTGGGCGTTGCCTCCAGTATGACGTTGGCCAGCGATTCAGCCCTCTCCCGCATGTAAGGCAGGCACATATAAAGCTCTGCCTTGCCCTGATACACCGCAATGGCCTTGTCACGGCAGGATGGATAACCGCACGCCCCGCAATTGAGGTCATACTCAGGAGTAGGCTTGCCAATGCTGCTCAATATCTCCCTTATAGTCTTTTCATCCGGAAGCGGACTGTCTACTCGGCGGTCTACAAATACCTTCTTAAGCGACAAGCTCACCTTATGTTTTTGTATGTCCTCCTCTACCCCACGATATCTATCCGCGTACTCCTTAACCTTTTGCATCTGTTTCAAATAAAGGTTTACAGGCTCAGGCATAGCCGGCCCTCTCAGGCAACCCCCTTCACAGGCATTCATCTCGATAAAATAGCCTTTTAGCTGCCCTGCCTTTAACGCTTCCAGCACCTCAATGCACTCATCTATCCCATCGACATTTGCCGTATGGTATGACAAACCCTCTTCGGCCTGCTTTACGCTTTTTATAATACCGGTAGGCACGGGATAATACCTGGCAATGCCGGGGCTGCCGCCGTCAAATCCAAGGGCCTCCTGCTCCCTCAAGCATATGTTCTCCCGTTCAAGCCATCTTTTCAGCTCATCAAAGGTGAGCACCGCATCTATTACCCCTTCATGCCTGAAGTCTTCGGCCTCCATCTTCTTTGAAATGCACGGCCCAATAAACACCACTTTTGTGTCCCAGCCCAGGGTTTCCTTAATCAGCCTGCCGTGGGCAATCATAGGCGACACCACCGGCGCAAGGTAAGGTATGGCCTCGGGGTAATACTTTTCAATAAGCTCATTTACCGTAGGGCACGCGCTGCTTATGATGTTATCCATGCGCCCTTCCCGCATGAGTTCCCCATATACCCGGGATACATACACAGCACCTATGGCTGTCTCCTGCACTTCACTAAAGCCCAGGGCCTTTAAAGCCCCAACGATTTGGCCGGGGATATCAAAGTCAAATGCCCCTATAAACGAAGGGGCAAGGCTTACAACCACTCTCTTTGAACCCTTTATGATGGACTTAACCCTGTCAATGTCGTTCCTTATGCTCTTTGCATTTTGCGGGCAGGCTTTCAAACATTTGCCGCAAAGTATGCAGGAGTTCTCCATTATGCCCGCCTGCTCGTCCCTCACACGAATAGCCTTTATAGGACATACCCTCACGCATTTGTAGCAGTTCTTGCAGTTGGCCTTTTTGAAGTTTATATACTCCATACCCACAACCCCATTTGTTATTTTTTTAACAATTATCAGCTCAATTATAGTGCAATGAGCCTAATTTGTCAATTGATATGGGGTTTTTAAGAAGTGTCAGTTTATGGAAAAATAGAGCCCTTCTTCCGGAAAAGAAGGGCTCTATTTTTGACATCAATCCACCTTGCATATTTATCTTTATTTACAATAATCAGATACCAATTACACAACAGGAGAACAGCTTGCATAACTGAATTTTGCTTATACACATGCTTACATTTGAGCACCTCTAACCCTGCTTTGCCATGCTGTATGTGGTATAACCACCGCTTAAGTTAAATACCCTGGTAAATCCTCGTTGCATGAGTATCCTGGCTGCTATATACCCTCTTAAACCGATCTGGCAGTATATCACAATGGTTTTGTCCCTGGGGATTTCATCTATGCGCTCCCTCAACGAGTCCACCGGTATGTTGATGGCTCCGGGTATGGTCCCAATGCTTTTACATTCAGCAGGGGTACGAACATCAAGCAGGACGGTATGCTGCGGATCCAGTTTATCGAGGTCATCCCAATGGATTACGGGATGCAGCCCCTGAAGTATGTTGGACGCCACATAGCCTGCCATGTTGACCGGGTCTTTAGCCGATGAGAAGGGGGGAGCATAAGCCAATTCCAGTTCCTGCAGGTCGTACACCGTCATGCCGGCACGGATAGCAGTGGCCAGCACATCTATGCGTTTGTCCACACCTTCATAGCCCACAATCTGAGCTCCCAATATCCTCCCATCACCAGGGCTAAACAAAAGCTTTATGGCCATGGTGGTGGCGCCCGGATAATAGCTGGCGTGAGAACCAGAATGGGTATATGACCTTAAGTAAGGAATGCCGCACTTTTGAAGAGTCTTTTCATTGGCGCCGGTGCATGCCGCCACCATATCAAACACCTTTATTACAGCAGTGCCCTGGGTGGCCTTATAGGTATCATGTATGCCGCATATGTGGTTGGCAACGATGCGCCCCTGTTTATTGGCCGGACCAGCCAGGGGGATGAGCGCAGGCCTTTGGGTTACAAGGTCCACAACTTCAACGGCATCCCCTATAGCATAGACATCAGGATGCGATGTCTGCAAATGCCGGTTCACCTTTATGCCCCCCGTCTCACCGATCTCGAGGCCGGCTTTCCTGGCAAGGTCAACCTCAGGCTTTATGCCCACAGCCAGTACCACCATATCTGCTTTAAGCTGCCTGCCGCTCCTTAGATTCACGATTGTGCGCCTTTGATCCCTGTCAAACGAAGCCACTCCATCGCCCAGGCACAATTCCACAGAGTGCTCTCTAAGATGCCTGTGCAAATAGACAGCCATATCGTAGTCAAGCGGCGGCATGACCTGATTGAGCAGCTCAACCAGCCAAACCTTCAAGCCGTTTCGTTTTAAGTTCTCGGCCATCTCAAGGCCTATAAACCCTCCACCGATCACCACAGCACTCTCGGGTTTTTCTTTATCAATATAATCCTTCAATGCATAGATTCTAGGTATATCCCTTACTGTAAACACGTTGGCTTTATCGATACCCGGGATGGGTGGTTTTGTCGGCTCGGCACCCGGAGCCAGTATGAGCTTATCAAAGCTCTCACGATAGCGCTCACCGCTAACCCTGTTTAGCACAGTAAGTTCTTTCCTATCAAGGTCTATATCCTCTACCTCGCTGTTTGTGCGAACATCTATGTTAAACCTCTTTGCCATCCTATCGGGGGTCTGCACCAATAATGCATCCTTATTCTTTATAACCCCGCCCACATAATACGGCAGACCACAGTTGGCATACGAGATGTATTCGCCCCTTTCAAATATTATTATGTGGGCATCCTCGTCAAGTCTGCGAAGGCGCGCCGCTGCGCTTGCCCCACCTGCCACTCCTCCAACTATAGCTATCTTTCTACCTTTCACCGATAACCCCTTCCTTCATTTAAATATGCTTACTTTAGATAGTTACCACCATTTCAAAAAATTAAACAATAATTAAGTGGTATAAAACATAGCGCTTTACTTGAATTAAAAGCTGATATGAGGTGCAAAAGCGATAATTACAGCTGAATTTTCCAATTGTATTTCTTTTCTTGATTTAATTATAGATTTCTTCTTAACAGAGTAATTTTTTGGAAAAACACGCTATTTACTCATTTCAAGCTTATCTTAAACTGTTTTATTCAATAATAATGATGTGTTACCTAGAATATGATATAATGTTTCATATAAAGGCTGTACACACTCAACAGCTAAGAAAGGTTGAAAAATCATGTGGATAATATTGGCATTCGGTTCGGCTTTATTTGCCGGCGTAACGGCCATTTTAGCCAAAATAGGCGTCAAAAAAGTTGATTCCATGCTGGCCACCGCTATAAGAACCATCATAATACTGCTGTTTTCATGGCTGATGGTGTTCATTGTGGGGTCATGGGAAACTACATATGCAATCGATCAAAAATCCCTGCTTTTCCTCATCCTATCCGGACTGGCAACCGGGGCATCCTGGCTGTGCTATTTTAAAGCCTTGCAGCTAGGAGATGTCAATAAGGTCACCCCTATAGACAAATTCAGTACGGTGCTCACCATGATACTGGCCATCATAATATTGAGAGAACCCGTTACCCTATCCAAATCCATTGGAATGGTAGCAATAGCCTTGGGTACATATTTAATGGTGTATAAAAAGGACACACTCCGTGAGCAAACCACCTCTTACAGCAACACATGGCTGGTATACGCTCTGTTGTCGGCCTTATTTGCCAGCCTTACAGCCATACTTGCCAAGATTGGCATCGTGGGCGTTGAGTCCAATCTGGGAACGGCCATCCGTACGGCAGTGGTGTTGATAATGGCATGGTTGATCGTGTTCATGACCGGCAGGTATAGGGAAATTAAAACCATCAATAAAAAAAGCTGGATATTCTTATGCCTTTCAGGCATAACCACCGGACTTTCATGGCTGTGTTACTTTAAGGCACTCCAAGATGGACAGGCCAGCATCGTGGTACCCATAGATAAGCTGAGCATCATAATTACCGTGGCATTTTCCTACTTTTTCTTAAAAGAAAAACTAAACACAAAATCTTTTGTCGGGCTGATACTGATTGTAGCAGGAACCATGACGCTTCTGCTGCCGTAATAAAGAACATTTTCGAAAAGTAGCTGAGTGACAAGGGCACAACGATTGATTTTTAAGTGTAACTCTGCAGAATAATTAGGGGTTGATGTTCCAAGATCCAATCTGCAATCAAACCAAAATGAAGCTTTGGGGCTTTTCGAGAGGATGCATAAAATAAAAAAGAGAGGGCTTTGGATACCCCTCCCTTTTGCTTGTTCTGTATTTTTTACATATTAAGACAGCTGAATCTCTATCTCGCTACTTTTATCTAGAGCGAATGATGCTGTTTGCCCCGCACAGCTCATTTCATATTCACCTAAATATCCATCAACAATAACTGTTCCATCCTCATCAGTAACCAATCGCTGCTCCCCCGTCCACCATTCACCCTTGATGAGTTTATATAGTTCATGATATATGGGCTTTATTCTCCCATCTTTGGTTATAAATCCGGCAGGAGCATTCAGCCACCCTCCATCCAGGAAATTCCACCAGGTAATAGCCTCAACATTGGGCCAAGCAAATAGAGTTTTATAGTGTAGCACCGCTTCCCTTGCTTGCCGTTCCTCTCCTTCAGGCGTGCTGGGCCATTCTTGCACTTTATAGTTATTTAAATCCTCTATGTGAGATGGCATGAGATGCCCTGAAACCAAAGTAGTTTCAGTAAAATGTATGGGCAAATTGAATTGGGAAAACCTTTCCAGCACTTCCAGCGTCTTTTCAACTCCCCAATACCCCTGGTGCATATGGGACTGTATCCCTATTGCATCTATAGTAACCCCTGCTTCCAGTAGCCCTTCTATCAATATGGCATAAGCCTCAGAGACGTTGAAATCATTTATTAAAAAGATTCCCCGGGGATTGGCCTCTCTGGCAGCTTTGAAGACTTCTCTGACCAGGGGTATTCTGCCCATTTCTTTGCATATCCTGGTTATGCCGTTGTCATACTTGTCAAATACCGGCATTATTACTACTTCATTGATTACATCCCACATATCTATAAGCCCGGCAAAATCATTTACTTCTCTTCGGATCCTGGCAAGTTGGGCACTTAAAATTTCGGTATTGGTCATTTCAAGCAGCCATGGGGCAGTAACGGTGTGCCAGCAAAGAGGATGTCCTTTTGAAACACACCCTCGCTCCTTAAGCCACTGTGCCGCTTTTTTCAAACGAACAGTATCTGGGTTCCCCCTAACAGGTTCAAATCTTCCCCAGTAAAATGGCAGTGTGGCAAAATTAAAAAGGTCCAAAAACTTTTCAAAAACCCACAAAGCCTTTTCTTTTTGTTCGCCTTCTAGCTGGTCATTTGCCAATGGGACAACAGCAAATTCGGCACAGCCAAACAGGAATTTGTGTTTTGTCTGCCTTATCACCACCTCTTTCATCCTTAAAGGCGCACCGTCAGGTGCTACAATCTTTACAACAGCTTTTCCTTTGCGATGTTCATATGTATTCATGAAAAATCCCCCTTTTTGCCAAATTTATAGTTAGCATTTGCACTTGATCAAATTATATCATAATTTGGTTCAAAAACGTATTTTTGAAAACTGCATAATACCCAAAATTTTACACATTATTGAATTAAACACCTTTAGAAGATATATAACATATTATATATATAAAGAAATGTCAAAGCTTTAAGGAATTTAACCGTGAATTTTTGCCCATCACCAACAAACAAAACATGATATTCAAATCATCGAAAGGAGAGAGAGCGCCATGTGTTCCCATCGCTATTATCCTTATCCACCTTGCTATAATGACAGGCCCATATATCCTAACTACGATTATTATTTTTGGATGGACCGGTCAGCATATACACCAGACTTTGGGGAAGAATACATCCCCTTAAAAGACTATGGCAGCGAACCGTTTGTAGTTAATATTCAACACGCCACATTGCAAAATGACAACTTCCGTCTGGCTTTATGGACGGGGAAATATCTGCAACTTACTCTGATGAAAATCAATCCAGGAGAAGATATAGGCCTGGAAATGCATCCCGATGTTGACCAATTTATACGCATCGAACAGGGGCAAGGTCTGGTCTTGATGGGAGATGACAGAAATAACCTTAATTATAGGCGAAGGGTATGCGCTGGCTATGCAGTGTTAATTCCTGCTGGTAAATGGCATAACGTAATAAATACTGGACACATACCGCTAAAATTGTACTCTATATATGCACCTCCTGAACATCCACGCGGTACCGTCCACAAAACAAAAGAAGATGCACAGCATCACGAGTAATAAAAGTTTAACTTGATCTTATAGATAATACTAGGTACTGCAGATTTTACATCTGCAGTACCTTATTTCTATGCTATAAATGCTATAAATATAAAAGAATAAAAGACGTTAACATTAAAAAGCAATCACAATGCCCCCTTCGTTAGCATACACCGAGCTTAAACCATTCATTCTGACGATTATTACGTCTTTGAAGTTATACCTTTTCAGGACCTCATCTCGGAATTCTTGAGCTCTCTTTAGGCAATTACAGTGGGCTATTCCCAACGTCTTCTCCTCAATATTTTGTCCTATTTCCCCTATAATTTCAATTAACCGGTTAAACGCTTTGCGGTAGCCTCTGTTATTCTCAATCAACGTGATTTCGCCTTGATGTCCACCCATTATGGGTTTTATGTTAAGCGTCGAAGCAACTCTGCCCACCAGCTTGTTTATCCTTCCGGCTTTGATTAGGTTATCCAGCGAGTCGATCAAAAAAAAGGTCTTCATCTCTTTTATATACTTGTTGACAGCTTTGACAATCTCTAATTCGCCCAATCCTTGTTCTACCAGCTTGTGAATCTTGATGCTCACAAGGGTTTCACCCACCGAAGCGCTCATGGAATCAAATACGTGTATAAATTTTTTCTTTTGTTCTAAGAACATCTCCTTAGCCATAACAGCGCTGGCAAAAGCGCCGCTGAGCTTTGAAGATAGGGTTACAACAAACACGTGCTCTTCCTCTCCTTCAAAAGCTTGCATGAAGTCTCCGGGGGAAGGACAGGAAGTCTTAGGAGCAGTTTGACTTTCGTTCATGACATTTAACATGCTATCCAAATCCAGAGAGTCATCATCTGTATATACCTTATCACCAAGAGATATTGTAAGCGGTACAATATTGATGTTGAGTTTCTCACCATAGGCCTGTTTTGTGTCGCAGCCACTATCTGCAATGACCTTATATTTCATTATTGGCTCCCCCTTCATACGGCTGCAAATGAGTTGACAGACCGTATTTTAATACTTTTTTGTTTATTATATTATACCATCTTGAAACACAAATAAACAGGTTACTCAAAATATATTTAACTCTTCCAAGATTTAAATATTAACTGGAGATAAAGGACTAGTCTGACAAGATTTAACCATCTGGCTTGGGTGAATCTATCCCATTTGTCAAAAAAGCCTTATACCCGTAAACCAGGGTATAAGGCTTCTCTGCTTAAGGAATTTACCAGACTCTGATATAATTATTGCCTTTTTTCAAAAGTGTAATAGGACCTATTGGACTATTTTCACATCTCCTGTTATCTAGAAAATCGGTATCTAGAATTAATTCACTTCCATCGGGATTTTCAAACTCAGCATCAACAATACGTACTCTCTCCAACGTCTTTGTTGAGTGAATCTCCCCTGCAATGTCCTCAAAGCTGTCAGGCAGCTGGCAGGAAAGATAGACCTCTTCTCCTTTATCGATGATGCTGAGCTTTGGATCAAAGTCTCTATCAACTAACTTCTCTTTTTCCCTTTCAAAAGGCTCAGCCCCATTGAAGTATGCATTTTTGTTGATATAAACCGGCTGTTCAACCATTTGAAATACTTCAACATCGCCGTGTCTTTCGTGGACCTTTTCTATATACTCTTCTAAAGAAGTGGTATAACCGTTATAATGGGAAGTGCCTACATTTTCTAACCCTTCTTTCCCAATGAATATATTGTTATAAAAACGATCGTCCCCACCGTAGACAAATGCAAAACCTGCAACCTTTGTGCTATGCGGAAGATGATACTGTGTAGAACGATTTAACACTTTACGATGAACCATCTTTCCGGCGATTAAATTGTTTATATAAGCACCGCCCTGGGACATATTATCAATAGCATATTCAGAAGCCAATATATTATTATCCACCACGTAAGGCCCATGGCTTACCTCTACAAACAAATCCCTGTTGTTGTGATAAAACAGGTTTTTGCTCACCCTTGTCCCCTGGGCTTCCCAATCCAACCATAACCCTAAAGAGCAATTATGAATGCGGTTATGGTAAATCTGCACATCAATAGCAGCGTGCAGCTTTATGCCTGCAATTTCATGACCATAAAATTCACGTTTTATACCGATGTTATAAATATGATTATTATAGATCTTGCTGAACACACATCCTAAGTGGCCCACAATTGCATTTTGACCGCAGTCGTAAATCACATTATTTCGGATAATATGTGACCCTATCTTTTCTTTGGACCAGCCACTGCGTTCAGCGCTGAAAACAGCTTCCAACTGGTATTGATACCCGGGTTTGTCCTTTCGGATGGAACGGTAGAGGTGCCCCGTTGTGCCTTCTTTGCCGATGCTGATAGCGCTGCATTTGGCATCATGGATAATATTGTCTTCAATTATCCAACCCTTACTCCAATTTGGGCCAATTAGACCCGGTTGGTCAGCTGTGGGGGGTGCCCATGGCGTGGCTGCATGTGCCATCTCGAAACCCTTAACAGTTATATAATCTATACCTGTTTCGGTGGGATAGAAACAAGACCTGCGTACATTGATTTCAACAAATTCCTCATTGGGATTAGCACCATGAAAATTTGCATAAATTGTTGTCTTCTCAGCGTCTACTTCAGCATACCACACATATTTTGTCTGTTCCGGGTTGTGAACAGGAACAACTTTTTTAGTCCAATGATCCAGCACCTCTGTCCTGACCTGTGGATTGAGCAATTGCTCATAACTGCTGACCTCATAAAAGGACATGCCATTTAGGTATACCTCGCCCAAATGCTTCTTTTCCTCCACTGTAATAAGCCAGTCTCCAAATATCTCTTCCTTATAGGGGTTGAAGTCACCAAAAAAGGAATTGGGCAGCACGCACTTCCATATATTCCCTTCCACATGCTGCCAGGTTTGAATCCGCTCAGAGCCCTTGATAACTACTCTTTCACCTTCTGCTGCTTTGTAGGTGATTCTCCTTTTGTCGCTCAACCCTTTATACTTAGGCTTGACCCATTCTCGATATACTCCTTCATGAACTATAACGGTGTCACCAGGCATGGCAACAGAAGCAGCTTTATTTATGGTTAAAAATGGGTCTTGCAAAGTTCCTTTGCCTTGATCTGAGCCGTTTTTTGCTACATGATACTCCATCGTGCTTAAAACCTCCTTCATACCTGATTGATTTCATTATAACAAACAAAAGCCAAAATCTCCATAATATAAGTAATATATTTCAGGATCATATTAGCACTTATAAAGGAAATAAAATATGGTTTCAAACAAGGGATAAACGAAAAAGATTTATTTACGGTTTTTTTCGTAAAATTAGCATAAATACTGCATAAGCATTTTAATTTTTCAATGCCATCAAAAAACATGCCTATCTTGCAAATGCATTAAACGGATTCACCGTCATAATCTCATTAATGGTATTTTTATCAATTCCTGCAAGATGCAGTTTGGGCAGAAATTGGTCACAAATATATGTATAAGGCTGGGGATAATTCCCCTCAGGCTGGCCACACATATACCCAACTCTGTCCTGACTTAACAGTATTCTCTTCCCGTAACCTGCATCAAGCATCCTTCTTATAAGATTAATATATAGCTCCTCATTTCCGACACCAATGCCGTCATAGCTAATCCATGCCCCTCTTCTTGCCACCTCAAGATGAATTTCAAAATCTGTCTCGGCCTGTGCATGGATCCAGATGAAACGGTTTGCCTCATATCCCGCTTTTTCAATTATATCCAGCTGCTCTTTCACCACACTGCCTTTTATGGTATGGCTGCCTATAACCGCGTTTGTGGCAACTCCTGCTTTTGCCGCTGCCCTCAAAACCTTTTTTTCGCATTCTGTTAGTCCCTCATCACCCGCGCTCAGCTTGATCCAACCGGCCCGGACACCGCTTCCTTCAATGTCCCCGTTAAGTTCACCTTCCATCCATTCTTTCAGCTCTTGTTCCTCGGCATCATGTACCCAACGTGGGATCCACGGTTCTCTGTATACCCCCGTGGGAACCAGTATAGGGAATGATGCTGCCTCGGATACGGCTTTGACAATATCAGCCCGTCTGCCAACCCCTACGGTTGAACATTCCACAATAGCCGTTATTCCCGATCCCTTTGCTTTAACCAACGCGGGTGCAACCTGCCTTACAACATGGTCAACGTCTGCCTCAGCGTATCCGGGAGTATCCCATGTTCGCAGGTCAACAAACACATGCTCATGGGAAAGTATAAATCCCATCTCTTCAGAATTTCTCTCTCCAAGAGTTGTAATAAGCCTTTTCATACAGCCATGTCTCCCCCTTCTTTTAGGATATTCTCAAAAAGCCAGCTTTATATTTCGGGGTTCAGCTTTGGAGCTTCACTCCGACTTTATTGACGCCTTTCATATGCAGACTTCCATATATTAAAGCTTTACTTATTAGATGGTGTAAGCTAAAACCTCGCAGGTATTATCTAGACTGCCCAATTTTGTGATGCTGTTTAAAGTTATTATGACCTTTGCAGTAAAAATTTAACACAACATACAGATAAAAACCATGTTATATGACCCAGAAAATTTATTCCTCACGGCTAAAATCATACATATCTAGTTGACACACCAGCGAATAATATATTTATCATACTTAAATTCAAGGAGAGAACCGTAATATGAAAAATAAAATTGGTTGTTTATTAATACACGGCCTGGGAGGAAGACCGGCCGAAGTTGCTCCTTTGGCCAAATACATGCAAGCAAGGGGAATCACCACCTTTTCAGCGCAGTTAAAAGGACACACCGGCAACAAAAGTGACTTACAGGGTGTTTCATATCGTGAGTGGATCGAATCGGGGGAAAGAGCGTTTGAGCAATTAAGCAGATTTTGTCAAGATATATTTATAGTAGGTTTTTCAATGGGTGGACTGATTGCCGCAAATTTACCCCATTCCCACAACATTAAAGGCGTCATTACCGTAAACACCCCTATATACCCTGTAAATTTCAGCAGTATGGTCAAAAATTTAGTGGATGACCTAAAGGCAGGGAAATTTGATTATCTAAGGTCCTGTATCCTATCCTCCATCAAAATCCCTTTCTCAGCTTTAATAGAATTTCTGAAACTCTTAAACAATACAAAATTCAAATTTAAGGATTTATGCTATCCTTTATTTGTGGCTCAGGCAATGGAAGATGATGTAGTGCTACCCAAAAGTGCTTTGTATATCTATCATAATACCAATTCACCAAACAAAATTATAAAGTTTTATCAGAGAGCCAATCATTTTATATGCCACAGCCCCATTGCAGGCGAACTTTTCAACGATATACAAACTTTCATTGAGCAGCACAGTTAATATGCAAGTCTGGTGTCGGGCAGATTACAGTGCTATCCCATTGGTCACCCTCCGAATATCGATACCCCCACTTGGTATATTACAGCTAGCTGATAATCCACATTCCTCTTTTCATCATACGACTTTATGATATCTTATAATGTATCGGGTACTTTCACACTCTATATATCCCCCACCACACTGTTTGTGGCTACAGATTTTATAACTTTTCTCCACATCTCTTCAAAAAACCCAAAATAATAAACATTAAAATAATGGAGGCTACAAACACACCTATAATATACACAAAATTTACCACAGGAATAAAGGCTACAATAAATCCAAGCAAAACTGCGATCTGTAGCATCAAGTACTGACTCCACCGTCTATCAGCCTCTTCATATATATCCTGGTAGACATTGTTGCTCATTTCCTTGATCCCCATAAATAAGTAGTATACAATAGATAATTCCAGTATCAACGAAACAACACCTATTAATATACCTAGTATACCTGAAGCACCAAAATTAATGTTTATTCCTGAGCCCTGAACAGGTTTTTCATATATTGAAAAAATGGACAGTATAATCATTGGGATATTTAGCCCGGAAGCTTTATTGAAATACTCACTATTTGAAGCGAGAGCCCTGAAACCCGAAGCAAAAAATATATATCCCACAATATCCGGTAGAATATCAACGCCTTGTATCCTAAAATCCAACATTATAAATAGAAATCCCCAGTATAATTGTGTGAAACCCTTTTGATTCATAGTAACCTCACCCCAGTCCTTCTCTTATAATGTTTACAAGGCTTGCCTTATCATCCTTTTATCAACCTTCTAACCCCATATGAGTTCCCGTTAATACAATGTTGAACTGCTATTTTATGATGTTTTTGCTAGTGCATTGTATTTATTAAAACAAAGAAGTCAACATTAGTCTTTCTTTTAAATACCAAATATACCCTACCAAAAACTATTATACCATACTATCAGATTTTATGGCTAGCACTTAAATCAAACATAATTTTAATACATCTCCATAAATTTACATATATTATTACTTGACTTGCCGTAAATACAAACCCTACCTGATTATACCGAGGAACCAATAATCTCTTATAGCAATATTCTCTATATTAGAATATAATATTAGCTGATACTTCTGGCAGATAACCTTGAATCAGGGGTGATACATTTGAAGCTAAGAAATTTAAATACTTTCTTTTGCACTTCTCTACGATGGAAGGCAAATAAAAATGCCAAAAAGGTAGTAACTTTGGCTGCTGTCATAATCAGCATGTTTGTATTTCTATATTGTGAAAACAATTTAATAACTATTACGCGCATTAATGTTGAATCTAGTAAACTGCCCGATGGGTTTGATGGATATAAAATAATCCATATATCCGACCTTCACAGCAAAGAATTTGGCAGGGAACAGAAATACCTTGTACCCATAATCAAAAGCGAAAAACCTGAGCTATGGGTTTGACGTGGTTTTATCAGGGCATGCCCATGGAGGGCAGGTGAGACTCCCCTTTATAGGGAGATTAATCGCCCCCGAACAAGGACTGTTTCCCACATACACGGCAGGTAAATACGAGAAGGAAAACAGCGTTATGGTTGTCAGTCGGGGGCTGGGCAACAGCATTGCCCCCCAAAGACTTTTCAACCGTCCAGAAGTAGTCGTATTGACGTTAAAAAGAGAATGAGCTTCTATTTTAAAATTCACAAACAATTGTCCTCTAACAAAACTTTACCATATTTAATAAAATCGTGTTACTTTATACCTTGAAATCCTTTTTTTATTCTATGAACCAATGTCTTGTGCTGTTGGCTATCTTAACGAGGGTTAACATAATGGGAACTTCCGTCAGTACCCCCACCACCGTGGCCAGTGCCGCACCCGACTGAAGGCCAAAAAGTGAAATTGCAACTGCGACAGCTAACTCGAAAAAGTTGCTGGCGCCAATCATTGCTGCTGGTGCTGCGATGTTATGGGGTAACTTCCACGCCTTTGCCCACCCATATGCAATACCGAATATGAAGAAGGTCTGTATGGTCAACGGTACTGCTATAAGCAATATGTGCACTGGATTGTTTATGATTATTTCACCCTGGAAGGAGAAAATAATGATCAAAGTGAGAAGCAACCCTACTATAGTGGTATTGTCAAACTTTTTCAAAAACTGATTTTCAAAATATTCGATTCCCTTATTTTTAATAACATACTTTCTTGTCAAGTATCCTGCTGTTAAAGGAATAACCACAAAAAGTACGGTAGACAGTATCAAGGTACCATAGGGCACCATAACGTTGCTTACACCCAATAAAAACGCTACAATGGGAGTGAAAGCAAACAGGATTATAAGGTCGTTAACGGCCACCTGTACCAAAGTATATGCAGCATCGCCTTTGGTTAAATAACTCCAGACAAACACCATCGCCGTACAAGGCGCTGCTCCAAGCAACACGGCTCCTGCCAGATATTCTGTAGCAAGGTTCTCAGGTATAAATGCCTTAAATACGACTTTTAAAAAGAAGGCCGCTATCAAATACATGGTAAACGGCTTAATAAGCCAGTTTGTTACGCAGGTCACTATAAGCCCTTTGGGCTTCTTGGTTGCATTGACCACGCTGCCAAAATCTATCTTGAGCATCATGGGATAAATCATGAGCCATATCAATATTGCCACCGGTATGGAAACATTATAGTACTCGAACTTATTTAGCGTTTCGGGTATGGATGGTATATACTTCCCAATAAGTATGCCTGCTATAATACACAATATGACCCATATGGTGAGGTACTTTTCAAAAAATCCCAATCCTTTGGTATTTGCTTTGATATTGCTGTTTTCCATATACCAGCGCCTCCTCAAATTTCAAATATTTTTTTGCACTTCTCTTCGCCAAACTTCTTTAATATGATTATATGTGTATATAATCATATATTCTTCAACATTAAAAATCCATTCCAATTATAAGCCCTTATCTTCCTCGACAAATAAATTTTGACTCTCCTTCTCAAAATAAACCTTATTCCGCCTTAAGTCATCACAGGAAAGCTTGCTTTCCCTATACTGTCTCAATCTTTCCAAATCCGCTTTATATAATTCCTCCTTAATCAGCTCATTTTCTAATATATCTCTAATAAAACTGTACTTCTTTAATGTATCCTCATTAATCCTATAATAGACATACTGTGCCTTCTTGTAAAAGTCAACTATATTGGCATACATCAACCTATTAAGGTGTCGCGAGACATTAGATTGAGTAATGCCTAGAATTGTCTCAATTTCGCATACACATAACTCGCCGTACCTTAATAAGTTTAAAATTCGCAGCCGTGTTTCGTCAGACAATGCTTTTATTACCTTTATTAGGCTCATTCTCTTACCACCTTTATGATTATATTCGCTTATAAGCATATACTATGCGATTAATTTTTATTTGTCAATCTTCGTTTTAAATCTTTTCGATTGCCAAGCGTGTATTTATCGCAAAATTATCATAAAAATCCAATTATATCTTCTTCTTATATTTTTATCCTCTTTAAAATCACTGAAATAGCCACCAAAGCCGCTCCAACCACAAATAACACTACCCCAGGATGCCTTTCTTTATCTCTAACTATAGTTTCAATAATGCGTTTCATAACGATATTGTCTAAATTCAAGTAACAAAAAATTCATTTTGTCTTTATTTCATAAAAATCCCTCCCATAATTTTGTTTTTTGCATATATTTGTATATGTGTATATTTTATTAGAAAATCGTATTTGTCAATAAAAAATAGGGCCCCCATTTAAAAAATCTTCTTGGGACAGCCCTTCTTCTTAGTAAAAAATTTCATTTCGACTCTTTTTCTTTTTCCTCTTTATCCTGCGCAGCTTCGTCTTTATCTCTATCTTCATCTACAATCTCCACAGAACAACAACAACAACAACAAGATTTAGATGGTTTAAACAGCTTTGAAAAAATTGACTCCTTTTTTTCAGACATTTCAATCACCTCCAATTCATCGTGACTGAAATTCATTACATTATATGACACAAAACCTTCTAAAGGAATTTTGTCTCCATCTAGATCTACTTATATGATTATATTAAATACATATCCTGTAACAGTGGCCACCACGAAGATAGATACCACAAAAGCAATCACCATTTTCTTCTTACAAATTGAACTTAAAAGCAACAGCTCTGGAATGCTTGCCCCCGCTCCACCTATAATCAGCGCCATTACCGTGCCGTAACTCATACCCTTTGAAACCAACACCTGAGCAATGGGTATCATCGTTTCAGTTCGGATATACATTGGAATACCGATAATTGCAGCAATGGGTACTGAATACAAATTTGATTTCCCCGCCACTTTGATTATCAGACTTTCTGGAACAAATCCGTAGATGAACGCTCCAATGCCAGCTCCAATCAATAGATACGGAAACACCTGTTTAAACAATCCTATAGCATCAGTCAATGCAGACTTAATCACCATTTTGTTCTTTTCCAAAAACGATCCCTCAAGTTTATCATAAGTAATTTCTTCCTGCATTTCCCCTTTAATTGTCACTCTTTTAACTTCCTTTTCCATGCCAAGCTTATCAAGGAAAATGCCTATGATTACAGCAAATATAAAGGTAAATACCATATAAACAACCGTTACCTTAAGGCCGAAAAATGTAAGAAATAATGCTATAATCGCAGGATTTAGTATGGGTGAAGACATAAGGAAAGATATTGCACCACAAAACGGCGCTCCGCTTTTAAATAATCCTACCAAAATGGGTATTGTTGAACATGAACAAAAGGGTGTCACAGCGCCAAGTACTGCACCAAGAATGCTATTTAAACCCTTTCTAGGTGCCGAAAGAATCCTTTTTATTTTCTCCTTCGATATATATCTTTGAATAAGGGCCACCAGAAAACTTATGCCGATAAAAAGAAGTATAAGCTCCCCCATTATGGTAAGAAATACTTTTCCCGTATCCAGCAAATTAACCGTTGGCAACATTTTCTATCAATTCCTCCTGACTTATATTTCTGAATATTTCACACAGATAAGGATAAAGGTTACTCTCGGTGTTTAAGGAATAATAGTTCCAGACTGCCACCCGCTTTTTGTTGATTAAATTTGCATCGGAAAGCAATTTTAAGTGATACGAAATATTCGATTGACCCATATTAAAAAACTTGCAAATATCACATACGCATTTCTCTCCGTTTAAATATAAATACAAGAGAATTCTTAATCGGAATTCATCGGAAAGAGCTTTAAATTGATTGGCCTGCTGGTTTAATAACTTATTCATCATCGATGTATTCACCCCTTAGTTCCATATTATATATCAAATATTTTTTATGTCAATATCAAAAATATTTGATTACTAATTTGTGGATATTTCCCCCAATATGAGGTGTTTTATTTAGTTCGAAAAAGGAGCTTTAGCATAGGATAGCAAAAATAGAATAAAAGGTATAAAAAAGGAAAGGGCGATTTATCTTTTGCCCTTTTCCCGCATTGCTTTAAAAAATCTTTTGAGATTTTCCGGAAGCTCATACGCTTCTTCTTTGTTCCTATCGATATCCGATGAGCTATTACCACCATATACCTCTTTCAGTATTGCGTCGATTATCATAGCCTTAGGTGGAACAGTATATTCCTTGCCATTATATACCCATACACGGCAGTCAACCTCATCGCCACATAAATCACCGCATGATTCGCAAAGGGACTCTCTAACTTCCAACTGTACATCTTTCCCGTTAATTCGGATGGTAGGCGAACTCTTAAATCTGTATTGTATAGCCTTTTCTTCACTATCGATGTGAATTTTGTTTACAACAACTTCGGCTCCTGTCAATTCAAGCACTTTCGCAACATCGGAAACAGCTTCTTCAAGGCTCCCCTCGGTCCCTTTACACCTTTCACATACGTTTAGATCCAAGTACATAAAATCGATTACAATTTTTTTCTTTTTTACGTTATCATTTTGTTCCCCACATCCGCAAGTTATATTGCAACAATTGCTATTTAACCGAGTTTCACAACACCTCATAATAAAAACCTCCCTCTATAAAATTTAATTCAATTTTATAGACGGAGGTTTCTCAAAAAGGACGCAAATGATTAAAAAGTTCTAGCAGTACTTACAATTGTCCTCTTTATGCTGATATTCAATAATGTTGCCATACACATCAAATTGAAACTTACAGCACTCAAGAAACTTCTTCTTCAGCATGGCTTTCCCGCGTTGAACTCTCGACTTAGCTCCTGATATGGACATTCCGAGTTTCCTAGCCAGTTCTTTTTGTGTCAAACCACCTAATTCTGTCAGCTTAACAGCCTGCTTATATTTACCCGGAAGGCTCTCGAGTATACTTTTAAGGCATAACACCAATTCATTAATCATTTCACCTTCATCACTATCAGTTATATCCGTTTCGGATAAGTCCGAGATTTCAATCGTATCTCTTTTGGCCCTATAATAATCGGCAATTGTATTTCTTGTTATTTGATATATCCATGCATATATTCTACCACTATCCTTTATCTGGTCAATGTTTGAGCATATTTTCAAAAACACATCCTGGAGGATATCTTCCGCATCCTGTCTGTTTCCTACTTTTTTTAAAATAAAGGTTTTCAGCTTGGGGCTTAACTCCTCCCACAAAATACCAACATCATCGCTCATGGCTTAATACCTCCCTCGTCACATTACAGAATCGTTTAAAGCACTGTTAAAAACGTTTTATCATTGAACTTTTTATTCAAATTATAAATGAGCAAAAATGCTTCCAGTAAATTTCCATTTGGTATTTCTGAGAGATATAAAGTTTTCCAGAATACAAAATGATGGGATGACACACTCCAATAAATCAAGTATGGTAATTAATTACCAGAAAATCTGCTCATTTATAGATTCAAATAATATTATTCCATTTTTACCGCCATTCCACAGCATTCCTTTACACAGGTCCCACAACCTGAACATTTAGCATAATCTATTTCTATTCTGCCCCCCAAAGGCTCTTTATCATCCTCAACATAAATTACTGCATTATTAGGGCATGCAATTATAGCTTTGCAAATATTTGCCTGCGCAGGACATCTCTCTTTTATCACAACCGGTCTCACATCTTTCGCCTCCCCCAAAATTTTTCATTATTACATACGCTGCTCAACTCTTCTTATTGCTACCCCTTTCCCGCTTAACCTTTATCTACCACCACTTTATATTCTTGGCTTTGTCAGTTAAAGTCCCAAAAACGTTAAAATCAAGCCATTTTTCCTCTTTAAAACGCGCAAATTGTATCCACACCTATCCCCTACCATGTAAAAGTCTTTGCTTCTTCAATGGATAGGACATTCTTGGATGACGCCATTCGTAATACCCTTAAAATTTTAGTCGCTACTTCGCTTAGTTTCATCTTGGTCAAGTAAAGTTACCCGTTTATTTCCACCTCCTTAAACATTATCGAATTTAAAGCCTCCCTATTTCCTTGTAATTATTCCCATTTACTTTTCGAAAGTGTTCATGTTTTATCTATTTTGCAAGCAAAATTCACTTTATCTTCATAGCTTCATCTATTTTTTTCATAACTTTTACAGCTATTCTTATGCATTCTTTTGCATCTTCCTTGCTCACCAAAAGAGGATCCTCTGCAGGATATCTGGTTTCAATATAATTATGTATTCACAAAAGCCATGTCCTTAATAAATTCACCTAAATCCTTATTATAAGCCATAGCCTTTTTGCAAAGCCTAACCAAATTATGCCCTTCCAAAAGCTCTCCCGCAGCATATATAAGAAAACCCTTTAGATATTTCTCTATAGCTTGTTGACAATGAAAACATATTATGCCATTATCACCATCATGCTCATACAAAATTTCGGTACTTCTTATATCCTTTTTCGCCATTTCAAACCATTCCTTATATTTCATAGAATCAACCAAGTAAACTCACCCCAGTCCTTCTTATAATATTTGCAAAGCTTGTCTTATCATCCTTATATCTTGACCACTCGAAAGGAGTATATATGACTATATCCAAATCAACGTCATATTCTATATCAACAAGCATCTCTCTTAATGTTTGCCTCTTATCAGGTGTATCCAAGATTACACAAATATCTATGTCACTATCCCGCTTGGCCAACCCTTTCGCGCATGAACCAAAAAGAATAATATCATCTGGATTGTACTTATTTATAATCTGGTTTTTTATCTTTTCAATCTCATCATAATGATACATATCATCACCTTATAACTCTGTACGAGTTCCTGTTACTTCAATGTCAAACTACTATTTTTTATTTTTATAACCTTTGTACTAACACATTCTAGTAAATAGTAAAGGACTAGGCTCAAAGCTTTTTAATACCAAATATACCCTATATCGAAAATTATTATACCATACTATAAGGTTTTTCATCGTTAGCACCCCTATTTTTTCAGCCTAAGCATTACACAACTTTATTTTAATTTTAACACAACTTATCCCTTATCCCCTACTCCAAAATCAAATTTTCTTGATCCTTTTTCCCAAAAACCTTGATCCTAACTATGTCCTCTTCAAACAAACTCTTATCATTTTTCAAAAAAACTCGTGTCACTTGATACCTTCTAACCCTTGATCCTTAAACCCTTGTCAATCTCTGGCATATTCCCTTCTTTTACCTCATCTAAAATATTTGTCACTTTTGTCCCTAAAATGTGCTCAAAAAAATAAAAAATTGTCGTGGCAAAATTAAAAAAATGTTGTGGTGCAACAGGTTCAAGGAACAAGGAAAAAGGGATAAGTAGCTGCGTCACTTATCCCTTTCAACCCTTCATTTTTAAGGCTTTTCGGGCTCCTTTTACAATTTCTTTTACCGAATCTTTTCCCTTCTTTTTCCACTTAACCCTTTCTCCTGACACGTCTTTCTTTTAAGTAACACGAGTTTTTTTGAAATGCACAAAATCCCAAAACCCTCCTTACATCTCTCGCCGACCCTCTAGCGCTTTTGACAAGGTAACCTCATCGGCATACTCTAAATCCCCACCCACAGGCAAGCCATGAGCGATACGGGTAACCCTTATACCCATTGGTTTAAGCAATTTCGATATATACACAGCCGTTGCCTCTCCTTCCACATCGGGATTGGTAGCCAGTATAACCTCCTTCACTGTATCTCCACTCACCCGCGCAATAAGCTCCTTTATCCTTATATCGTCGGGACCTATTCCGTTCATTGGAGATATAACACCGTGAAGTACGTGATATAGTCCCTGAAAATCTCGCGTCTTTTCCATAGCTATGACATCCCGTGGGTCTTCTACTACACAAATTACTGAAGAATTCCTCTGAGGATTGGAACATATCCTGCAAGGATTGACATCAGTGATATTCTGACATATAGAGCAATACCTGATCTTGCTTTTCACCTCAGCAATAGCGCTGGCAAGCTGGTTTACCTGCTCGTCAGGCATGTTTATTATATAAAACGCCAATCGCTGAGCAGTCTTATTTCCTATGCCTGGAAGCTTAGACAGCTCACTTATCAGCCGCGCAATGGGTTCGACATAGTAATCCATACCACTACCTCGCTCGAATTATTCTTTTTCTTCTCCTGTAAACCATACCGCATAGATCTTTAATAACCCAATTATTATATTTAATTGTCGGCAGTACACTAATGTCAGTTTATCAGCTCAAACATTACAGTCAAATTCATGCTAGAACAGGCCAGGTATAGACAAACCTCCCGTTAGCTTGCTCATCTCTTCCTGCACCATCTCTTCCGCACGCCTCAAAGCCTCATTCACAGCCGCTAATATGAGGTCTTGCAGCATTTCAACATCATCGGGGTCCACAGCCTCAGGTGCAATCTTGATGTCAACAACCTCCTTCTTCCCATTGGCCACAACGGTAACCACACCACCACCGGCGGAAGCTTCAACCGTCTTTTGTTCCAACTCCTCTTGAAGCTTGACCATCTGCTCCTGCAGTTTTTTTGCCTGCTTCATGAGCTGATTCATATTGCCCATTCCAGGGAAACCACCCGGGAACCCGCCTTTTGCCATAACTTTATTCCTCCTTTTCCACTCACATCAATGCAAACTCTTTTCTCTATTATATTGGCTTTCCCATCAATCATCAACTATTTCCACAAAATCCTCACCAAATATATCTATGGCTTTCTCTATTATGTCATCATTCCGAGACTTTTTTCCCACTTCATCAGAGACCTTTTGATCAGCCAAGACGCATCGAACCTTGACCTGTCTACCTATCACCATTTCAATAACCTTCTCAATAAAACTCCTATTTTCTTCTCTGTTTATAGACTCCATAAAAAATTGTTGGTCCGCAGAAAAACTCAAAAGCGCCTTGTCTTTGCCATCCAGTACAAATCTACAATCCTTTAAAAACCCGTATAACGCTATACGCTCCTTTTTAATGATTTCCAGTGCCTTTTCCCAAATATGCGCTGTCGCGCTTTCATCCCCATCATCGCCCTTATCAATTTCTTTCTTTTCCACTACTTTCTTCTCCTCAGCCGCTTGAGATTTATCTGCAGTTAGTGCACCCTTTTTAGAATGCAATGATGTCTGTTTAAATTCTACACCACCTGCAATCTGCTGTTCCAGCTTTGCCACCCTGTCCAGCAAAGCATCCAACGTTACCTCTTGCTCCGGCCTGCAAATCTTCACCAGGGCCATCTCTAGCGAAACTCTAGGCTGAGAGCTCCATCTCATTTCTGACTCCGCACTACACAAAATATCTATAGCCCTTGTTAACCTCTCCTGGCTGGCCTTTTGTGCCTGTTCCCTGTAGGCTTTAAAGGTATCTTCGCCCGCATCAAGTAGTTGTGCTCCATCATTACATACCTTTATGACCAACAAATTCCTCATATGGTTTATCAAGTCCTTCAAAAATACGCTCACATCGCGCCCATCATTTATAAGCTGTTCAACCTGATAAAACAGCTCAGATACATTTCCTTCTATTATGTTCTCGGCTACAGCAAAGACAAACCCTTGGTCTGCCGTCCCCACCACTGCCAGCACATCCTCATTGGTAACAACATCGCCACAAAAGCCTATACACTGGTCCAAAAGGCTCAACGCATCCCTCATGCTTCCTTCAGCCCAACGGGCAATAGTATACAAAGCCTCGCTTTCAACCTGTACCCCTGTTCGTTTGGCTATTTCCGCCAACCTGCTTACAATCGATTTGTTGGAAATCCTCTTAAAGTTAAACCTCTGGCATCTTGATAGAATAGTGGCCGGCATTCGGTGCGGCTCTGTGGTAGCCAAGATGAATATTATATGCGCCGGTGGCTCCTCCAGCGTTTTAAGCAAAGCATTAAAAGCCCCGGTTGAGAGCATATGAACCTCATCTATGATATATACCTTGTAACGCCCAACCACAGGAGGGTACTTAACCTTGTCCCGCAATTCCCTTATCTCATCCACTCCATTATTTGAAGCAGCGTCTATCTCGATTATATCCATGTTGCTATCTGTTGATAGTTTTAAGCACGTTTCACATTTAAGACATGGATTCCCATCTATTGGATTTAAACAGTTAACAGCCTTCGCAAAAACCTTGGCTGTGCTCGTCTTGCCCGTTCCCCGAGAACCACAAAACAGATAGGCGTGTGCAATACGGTTGCTCTTTATCTGATTCTTCAGTATCCGTATGGTAGCATCCTGTCCCACCACTTCGTCAAAGGTTTCAGGCCGCCACTGACGATACAGAGCCGTATACCTCAAAACGCTCACCTGCTCCCTGTTATAGAATATAAGCTAAATAACACTCATTAAAAGATTTAGGCCACTAAAATTTTAGATTGTGTCAACAAAAATTCACAATATTAAAAGAAGACCTTTTAGGTAGTACACTTCAACAAAAATATCAAAACCCAGCCTAATCTATTATAACACAAACAGCTATAAAATGTAGCCAAAAAAAATAAACAAGCCGCAAGGGACTCGCGGCTTGTTGTTATGGTAATGCCGTGCACCTGCCTTCGATTCAACGCCTACAGGCGGGAACCAAACAGTTTACTCCGACCAGGCTACCCTGCGGCACACGAAAACATCTACTTACTGCTGCTTCCTTCCGGACCTGACAGGGTTCGTAGAGTTTCGTTGCACAGGACCCAGTCATCTTCGTAACTTATTTGGCCCCAGACCCTACAAGCGCCAACCTCCAGCAGGAATTCGACCCCGCTATAGCGGATTGCGGGCTACAGGGCACCGCTAACTCCCCGTCTAGCACGGCAATTCTAAATCAAGGTAAAAGTAGTGTTCCCTTTGGCATATTTAATTATACTCTCATCCCATAGCGTTTGCAACATAAAAATTCTTGCCAATTTTGCTGAACACCATTTAACTCCAAATATAAACATGATTTAAACCTCTTGATTTTTTAGGAGTTACGAGGTATACTATTACAGTGCTAAAATATATTTGACGTGGAGAGATGGCTGAGTGGTCGAAGGCGCACGACTGGAAATCGTGTGTACCCCCAAAAAGGGGTACCGAGGGTTCGAATCCCTCTCTCTCCGCCAGAGGAAAAGGCTTCCAGGGTTGCCTGGAGGCCTTACACTTTAAGGAGGTAAAAATATGAGTTTCACCTTTGCAGTAATAACATGTTCAGACAAATGCTCACAAGGACTGCGTGAGGACCTAAGCGGCAAACAGCTCATCGAGGTACTTCAAGCTCAAGGTTTTTCAAATGTATATTATAAGATAGTACCTGATGAAAAACAGCAGATAAAAGAGGCCTTAATCGAAGCGACAAGGATAGGAGCCAACCTCATTTTGACAACCGGCGGTACGGGATTTTACCAGAGGGATGTAACTCCTGAGGCAACCCTTGAGCTGATTGAAAAACAAACGCCGGGCATCTCAGAACTTATAAGGTACGAAACCGGCAAAATCACAAAAAGAAGCTACCTCTCCCGCGGCATTTCGGGCATCTATAAAAACAGCCTTATAATCAACCTTCCAGGCTCACCAAAAGCCGCGGTAGAGTGCATCCAGGCAGTCCTTCCCATACTAGAGCACGGACTAAATGTTCTCCTCGAAAATGAAAAGGAATGCGGCCGCGACGGCAATTCATAGGGTGTTGCTTGTAATTCACATGAACTGCTAACCAGTTTAGCAATTTTAGCAAATCATTTTCATCTTGAAGAAAAAGGTAACACTAGCAATGTACCAGGTCAAAGAAACGCAATAAACAGAGCCAGCAAGGAGCCAAAAAGCTCCCATTCACCAAAAATATTTATACTCCAAACCTAGCTCAATCCATAACCTCAATACAGTCGCCCACCTTTATTTTTCCGCCCCTAAGCACCCTGGCGAACAGGCCTTCTCGAGGCATTATACAAACCCCCACAGTCCGGGCTATCTCGCAACCCTCACCGTGGCATTTTTTCCCTATTTGGCTTATCTCAAGCACTGCTTGGCCCCCAATTTTAAGCCTTGTACCAATCTCAATTTTGCCCAAATCAAGCCCCTCGGTTGTAATGTTTTCAGCAAACTTCCCAAAACAAAGGCCTTTTAGTCCATACTGCTCCATTTTCCTTATGCTCTCAACGTCAAGCAGGCTAACCTGCCTGTGCCCTGGTCCTGCATGAGCATCCCCTTCTATCCCGAAATCCTCTATCAACACCGCCTCGCTTATAGGCTGTTTGATAGTACCTTTCTGCTTGCTTATGTTAATTGAAACAACCCTGCCCAGTCCTTTATCGCTTTTCGAAAACGTACCCTCAAGCGACCAGTCGCCCGACTTTCCGCCCTTCTTCTCTATCACCTTTACGTCAGTTATTACCATGTTTTTCTCTATTGCCTTGCACATGTCATAAATCGTTTCCAAGAATATCAAAACCGCGGTAAGGGCCTCCATTTCAACCCCGGTGTGAGCAGCACATTTCACCTCGGATACCGCTTCTATATACCCATGCTCCTGGTCTACAGAATACGAGATATCCACATGTGATAAAAATACGTTGTGACAAAGAGGAATAAGCTCCGAAGTCTTTTTGGCAGCCATTATGCCGGCAAGCTTTGCTGTAGCAAATATATCCCCTTTTGGTATATCAGAATTCCGTATTGCGGCCATAACTCTTTCCCCTACGTATATCCTGCCGCTCGCCTTTGCAACCCTGTAGGTTACATCTTTTTGCGAAACATCCACCATCTGAGGCAAACCTTCACCGTTTAAATGGGAAAAATCCATCGCCTTTCAACCTCCTATCTTAAACATCATTGTGCTTGTGGCTGCACTCCTTGCAAATTTCTTTTGCATGACAAACTGATTTATCTTCTCAACCAAAACGTCCTCTGAGGTAAGATATTCTTTAAGGTCAAATCCATTTTCATCAAAAAGGCAGTTGTACAGGACGCCTCTTGATGAGACCCTCACCTTATTGCATCGGCTGCAAAAGTGTTCCGACATCGCTTTTATAAAACCCACAACAGCCTCAAAGTCCTCAATGTAATAGTATTCTGCAACAGATTTTTCACAGTCATCAACCTTTTGAAAGCCTTTAAACTTTTTCAAGACGTTGCGCGTGCTCACAAACTCCTTATTAAATATGCGGTTGGCCACTCCAATGGGCATAAGCTCAATAAACCTTACAATGACATCGTTGCCTTTGGCAAACAAAATTAAATTCTCCACCTCATCGGAGTTCACCGTTTTCAATAAAACCGTATTGAGCTTTACCTTTTTATACTTCGACAACGCCTTAATGGCGTTTATCACCACATCCAATCCATCCACTCCGGTCAACCGCCGGTACTTTTCCCTGTCCAGCGTATCAAGAGAAACATTAATGCCTTCCAGCTTGCTTTCGATGATTTTCCGTATACAATCATCATTTAAAAAACCGTTGGTAGTGACGTTTATGTTCTTTATCCCCAAACCATAAGCAAAGTCCACTATCTCAAAAATATCATCTCTCAAAAAAGGTTCACCGCCGGTAAGCCTGAGCTTCTTTATGCCCAGGGTTTTAAAAGCCGAGATTATCTTAAAAAAGTCCTGGGTTGTAAGCTCGCCGGCCTGAGCTTCAAAAGCACACGCATCCTTTGTCCTACAATATCTGCAGAAAAAATTGCACCTCTCAGTCACTGAAAGCCTCAAATATTCAATTTCCCTTGAAAATCCGTCTCGCATCCCTCTCACCTTTTTTAAATCAATTTAACCTCGACAAGGTTCCCTTCTTCCAACAGATCTGCATTAACGGGGATTACTATATATCCGTCTGCCCTCTTTAAACTTGAAACCACGCTTGCACCCCTTTTAAGCACCCTAGCCAGATTCCTACCCTGCTGGTTTTCTATGCTCACCCTGATGTACTCCTCAGACCCCATATCTGAGAAAACCCTTCTCTCGAGCAGCGCCCAAGCCTTTTTCTGCTTGGAGTCTAAGCCATAAGCATTGAAAAACGCCTCTAAAAACAGCTCCCTTACCGCAAAGAACATAGAAACAGGATATCCCGGCAGGCCCATTACCAGCTTTGTACCCACTCTGCCTATAATGGTGGGTTTACCGGGCTTTATCGCCACGCCGTGCACAACAACCTCTCCCAGCCTGGAAATAACCTCTGCAGTTAAATCCATATCCCCCTTTGAAGAGCCGCCGTTTATAAACACCATGTCATATTCTTCTAAGAGACTTTCTATTTTGCTTACAAGCTGAGCAACGTCATTGGGTACAGGCTCAAAAACGCCTACATCAAATCCATATCTCTTCAGCAAATTGCTGAAGATCACCGAGTTAAACTCTACAAGCTGGTCTTGGTTTTCAATGAGGTCCACAAGCTCGTCGCCGGTGGGCAAAAAGGCCACCCTCGGCATTTTATATACCTCAACCTCCCTGTACCCTCCCGCTTTCAAATATACCTGCTCAAACTCGCCAAGCAGTTCCCCCTTTTTCACTATCATCTGGCCTTTTTGCACATCCTCACCTTTTGAGCGGACATTCTGGCGCGGATAATAGCTTTTGAAAATTTTTATGCCTTCATCCTCCTTTTGAGCCTCTTCAAAAGGTACAACAGCGTCATAATTTTCTATGCTGTGCCCGGTTTGAACAACTTTGAAGTCCTTGATCACCTTGGGCTGTACATCGGTGACATCATAAGTTTGTTGTGCATTAATGGCATATCCATCCATGGCAGCTACATCAACAGGTGGGCAGGTGTTTACAGAAAAGTAATCCCGCGAAACAAAACGTCCACCTGCGCTGTATATAGAAACCACTTCACTTTCCAAAGCCAAATGCTCCTTTAATATTTCTTCTATGCTCTTTCTGGCTACATCGGGTAACACAGCAGAGAAATGATAATCCTTCACAGCAACACCACCTCCACCACATCACCCGGCTTCAAACCCGTCCTGGTTGCCTCAAGCCTAACATATCCCGAAGCATTGTTAAGAAGGCTTATCGAACCCGACTTTCCATACAAAGGCTCTGCTAAAACCTCCTCGGAGTAAACCAGCTTCACAAACACGAACTCCGTCCTACCGCTTGAAGAAACAAAACCCGACTTTAGCTTAGCTAAAACCTTGCGGTCTGCATCCTGCTGCTTGAGCATCATATCAAAAAGCTTTTTTACGAAGAATTTGAATATAAACAGGCACGACACCGGATGCCCCGGAAGCCCAAACACAGCTTTATTCCCCACCTTCGCTATGATGGTGGGCTTGCCGGGCTTTATGGATATCCCGTCAACTAGGACCCTTGCCCCCTCCAAGCTCTGAATAGCCTTCAGCGTGGTGTCATACATTCCAACCGAACTTCCACCTGAGATCAGCACAACGTCGTTCTCCAAGACAGCCTTTGAAAGGAGACTTATCAAAGCCTCATAGTCATCCCTTACAATCCCGTACGATTTCGGAACAGCATACTCCTGTTTCAACGCACTGTACAGCGTATATGAGTTTATATCGTAAATTTTTGCTTCCTGAAGGGGCTCATCCTGCGTCATTATCTCATCGCCGGTTGAGATAACCCCTACTTTGAGTTTTAGGAAGACCTCCACTTCCTTCTGCCCCACCGCTGCCAAAACGCCTATTTGAGGCGCACCAAGCCTTTGGTATTTCCTTATAATTGTGCAGCCCTTCCTTATATCCTCTCCCTTTTTCAATATGTTCTCATTTGGCCTTGCCGGCTTAAAAACAAAGACCCTGCCCTCTTGCTCAATGGTATTTTCCAGCATAACCACGGCATCAGCGCCTTCAGGGATGGCACCGCCCGTAAAAACCCTTGCCGCCTGGCCCTCTTGTACTTTAAAATCCGGCATCTCCCCCGTTTTGACCTCTCCGATAAGTTCAAAAACTGCTGGATTCTCATCGTTAGCCGTAAATGTCCTTTGGCATCTAACGGCGTACCCATCCACCGTTGACTTGTCAAAATGCGGCACATCTATATCCGCTCTAATGTCGTCTGCACAGATTCGATCAACAGCTTCATGAAGCATTACCCTTTCGGTCCCGGGTATAAAATCCGAAAATTCCTGCTGCAAGATATCAAACACCTCAGATTCGGTCTTAAAAACCTTCATGTGTTCATCACCCACTTTGCGTACAATTTTTTCCTTTAAATAATATGGCAATCTTCAAAGCGTATAGTGATGGCTGGAACAGCTATTGTGGAATCATGGGTTACCGCTATTATACATCTGTTGTTTGAGTCCTGCCATATAAGCTCAAACACAAAGTTTCTTACCCTGCCATCCAGGTACGTATCGGGCTCATCCAGAAATAAAACATCAGCATCAGCATAAAACGCCCTTAAAAATGCCACCAGCTGCCTCTGCCCCAGCGAGAGGGAAAAAATGCTGGCACCAGGGTCAATTGAAAACTCATCCATTACGCGGCAGGCCTTAGCAAGGACGCTATCTCTTGCCCCCAGGGATATGTTGTAAAGCACGCTCCCTTTAAAGAAATACGGCTGCTGTGGAAGCATAACCCTTTTGTCAAATGTGTTTTTTATCACGCCTTTAAAATCCCTGTCCTTGCCGAACAGCATCTTCAAAAATGTGGTCTTGCCGCAGCCGTTTGGCCCCTTTATGATGTATAAGCCCTTTTTTTCAAACTTTAAACTCTCACAGTAAAACAACAGCTTATCCCCTATATATTTCTCGACGTTTTTCACCTCAATCAACTATATCACCCTGCAATACCTGCAAAGCTGTATTGAACCCAAAAGAAATAGCCAGCAAGATCAGCCCCAATAGAAGCGCCCTTGAAAACTCACCTTTTGAAACCTCATGGATTATGGCCGTTGTCAGTATCCTGGTTTGGCCCTCAATGTTGCCACCTACTATGAGCACCGCCCCCACCTCGGAGATTGCTCGGGAAAGCCCCAATACCCCCGCGTATACGAGTTCTCGGAAATATTCCCTCAGCACAACAAAGTATCTCTTATTGCCTTTTATACCCAGGTAATCAAGGTTATCCAACACCATCAGGATATTTTTAAGCCCCGACAAGGTATACAGTATTACAATAGGCACTATCAAAACCACCTGACCAATGACCATAGCCCACTTGGTGAACAGGATGTTCAAAAAGCCCAGCGGCCCTTTGCTCGAAAGCGTCAGGTACACCAGAAGTCCTGCCAAAACCGGCGGCAACCCCGACAGGGTATATACCCCTCTGATTATAAGCCTTCGCCCTCTAAACCTCTTAACTTTGAGAATATACCCTGCAGGCACAGCAATCAGCATCGAAATCAAGGTTGACGGAACACACACAATGAGCGTTGACAAGACAATATTGCCCACCATTGCCCATACCCCAGCACTTTTACAGATTAATCATTTGCACAACTGATAGAGTGGATTTTTAAAGTACTTCTGATTAAACTCTTCAACCAGCGCCTTAAACTTGCTGCCTTTAAAAAATTCCTCAAAAACTGGCCCTTCCTTTCTCGCAGCAGAAAGAGCAAAGTAGTAAACATTCATCAAAACCTCTTCGTCGGAATTTTGATAAATTACATCCAGGTTCCCCAGTTTATCCCTCATCTTATAGAAAGTAGCCTCATCGGTAAGAATAAAGGCTCGCTTTTCGTTTGCAAGGTTCAAGCTCATGCCCATGCCCTGTCCCGATTTTATATAACCATCAAAATCGGGAGAAACCCCTGCCAAATCCCATATCTCAAGCTCCCTTATATGAGTGGCCGAATTGTCAGCACGTGACACAAACGGCAGACCTATGTTTTTGATTATCAAAAAGGCCTCCTGAACGGAACCAACATTTTTAAACAAATTCTCTGCCTCCTTAGGACCAACAAGAATAAAACGGTTATAGACCAAAGGGATATACCCATTTATATATCCTTCATCCAACAGCTCATCCAAAAAGGACTTTTCGTGGATGATTATCCCGTCAACATCTTTATTCATAAACATCTTAACGGCCTGCCCACTGCCGACAGAAATAAAATTGAGCTTAATGCCATAATCGTCCTCAAAGGATGGAAACACAAAATCCAAAAAACCGCTGTCGTATATGCTGGTGGTGGTAGCAATCTTCAGAGTAACCGCAACCTTTGAGCTCTGGCAGCCCGTAACAAACAGTAAAGCCAACAACAAAAGCCATACCGCATGTCTTTTCACTTGAAAATGCCTCCTTTTGGGCTGCTGAATGGCCCTTTTTGCTTTGATATTGCCTACCTTTGCCTCATTTTATATTTAATTCGGTAATAGTAAAAAAGGATGCTCCCCGCTTTAAAAAGGCAAAAGAGCATCCCTTCTACCCTGTCTTTCCTTTCCAAAGCGGGAGGCGCAGCGGTTTCCCGTAGACTGCACCCTATCGGCCAAAGCACCATAAAGGGAAAACTACAGTATAGATGTTTCCCTTCTTAGGCTGCAATGGCTCGGAAAGACATTAAAATTCAAAAACCCTGCATTCATTTGTCAAAAGATTGACAACCAGGCACCTGCCCACAAGGGGCTTCCCCTTACCTGATACAAGCTTACAAAATTCTGAAAGCTCAAGGGCTGCCGTCAGCATAGGCGCAAACACGGGGTTCCCAAGCACCTTCTCAGCCCCCTGCCCACTGACACCTCCAAAGAGCCTTTCTATAGATGGCGTATATTTTGTTATTACAGCCACCTGCACATACCACCCTGCACACCCACCGTGGATCAAGACCTTATCGGTTTGCTGCACAAACTTGGAGAGCCCTTTCCTTATCTCGATATTATCGGTAGCATCAAATATATAATCTGCCCGGCCCAAAAAATCCGGGAGATTCTCCAGGCAGGCCCTTTGGCTGATGGGCTGGAAATGCACCCTTGGATTTATTTCCTTCACCCTCTTTTCAGCCTCAATGACTTTGGGACTGCCCAGATTGCTCACAGTCGATAAAACCTGCCTGTTCAAGTTCGTCTCATCAAACACATCCTTATCTATGGCTATTATCTCTTTCACCCCAAGGCGCGCCAACCCTTCTATAATAAATCCCCCGATTCCTCCAGCCCCTACCACGGCAGCCGTCGTTTGGAATACCCTTCCTTGACCTTTCAAACTAAGCGTACCAATGTTTTTTATATACCTCTTCTCCACTTTTAAGCATTAACCTCCAGTCGCAAAAGGCAAAACATGCACACTATCACCTTCGGAAAAGACGTAATCACAATCAACCCTTTTTTGATTTACAATTACAAAACCAACCTTATCCAATGGTATATTCAATATTTCAAGCAAATTCTGCACACTAAAACCCGGTTTCACATCCATTTCAAACTTCCCGGTTCTGCTGCCGTAGTTTCCAAAAAAGTCATTGACCTCTATTCCAATCCTCATATTCCTTCTCCACCCTGTCTATATACATCTTCAAAAGCCTATTGAGCCTCTCCTCATCCATCTTACCCCATAAAGTAGGCGTTTCAAACACCCTCTTGGGGAACCTGTAATTTTCAAGGGAAAACCCAAGCTCTTTCTTGATCTTGAGCTTGGTAAAGAATATATCATTCCCTAGCCTTGTCAGGTCATCATCGCTCCAGTCAATGCCTATGGAATGAAGCGCTTTCAGTATAGTAACCCTGTCATACACCTTTCGCGCGAACAGGCAGATGCACAACGACGTCAGGATGTTCCTCTCTTTCTCCTCCTTTATCACATAATCTACTATCTCCTCATCTTTAAGTTCTTTTGCGCTCTGGTCGTATGAATACCCCGCATTGTCAAGGTGCGAATGCCTAGAACCCACAGTCTGGCCTAACGCAAAAGCATACCCGGTATGGTAACCCGCCATTTCATTTCCGCCGTAAAGCAGAGCAAACTCCTGACCTCCGTATTTTTTAACCGCTTCCTTTAAACCATTCCCAATGGTGTAATAAAACTCGTTTACCCTGTCTGCAATATAATCTATGGCCTTGATGTACTCCTTAGTATTTCCAAATTCAAGGTCTGCTAAGGTGTCTTGTTTAGTTATAAGCCCCTTTTGCAGGGCCTCAGTAGCCCATGCCAAAACAACTCCCGTGGTCATGGCATCAAGGCCAGCCTGCTCTACCTCTTCTATTATTTCCAGCACTTCATCGCTGGTCTTTATCCCAAGCAGGCTGCCCAGCGCATATATTAGCTCATGGTCATACGACACCGCTATTGACTCATACTCATATCCCTTATCAAACTCTCTCCTAAACTGTCCTATATGAATACACCCGATTGGGCAACCGGTGCATGAGACCTTTCTTATAAGGTTTTTCTCAGCAAATGTTTCACCCGATATATCATCCGCATGTTCAAAGGTGGACTGCAAAAGATTCTTAGTGGGTAGAGAACTTATAGCATTTAGCACCTTTATGTTTACGGGCGTTCCGAGCTCATGGTATTTAGCCATGGCATCGGTCTGAGTCGCCTTCTTGTATATCTCCTGATAAGTCCTAAAATACTCCTTTAAATTGGAAATGGGCAGGTCCCTCTCTCCCATGATTATCATGGCTTTCAGGTTCTTGCTGCCGAATACCGCACCTATACCTAGCCTTCCAAAGTGCCTGTAGGTATCCACATTGACACACGAATATGTGACAAGGTTTTCACCCGCCCTGCCTATCCTGATGATGCTCCTCTTGCCCGGTCCTGGTTCCCTCTCCCTGACCAGCCTTCCTACATCTTCTACATCAAGCCCCCACATGGCTCTGGCATCTTTAAACTCTATACTTCTATCAGTTATTGACAAATAAGTGGGCTTGCCAGCCCTGCCCGTTATAACAATGGCGTCATACCCAGCATTGCGCATAGCCATGGCCAACCTTCCGCCGGCATGGCTTTCACCGTACTCACCCGTGTGAGGCGATATAAAGGTTGCAACCGCCTTGGTTACAACAGGGAATATAGTGGAAAGCGGGCCAATGGAGATTATAAGCGGCTGCTGCTCGTGTAGCGGCGGCAAGTTCTTCTTCATATTTTCCTCAAGAAGCTTTGCTGCCACACCGGTACCACCCAAGCATTTATACAAGTCCTTCCTCTCTTTAATATCCGCCTTCCTGCTCTCAAGGTCTATATAGAGTACCCTTATAAAGTCCTTCCCCAGCATTTACTCCGTCACCTCTTCCATGCTCAAACAGTTGTGCGGGCACATCCTCACACACGCCCCGCAGTGTTTGCACACTATTGGTATTTTTCTGTCATAGTCCATGTGAATTGACCCAACTATGCACGCAGAAACGCACTTCTCACAGGCAATACACCTTTCCGGAATCAAATTCACTCCCCCACCGGGGCGCCTGACAAGGGCATTTGTGGGACAGGCCTCAGCACAAGCAGGTTCCTTGCATGCAACACAAATCGTTGCGGCAAACTTGCTCTGCAGCCCTCCCCTGGTCTTGACCTTTATGGAGCTTTTTGCAAGATTGTGGTTGTTATGATTCACAGCAGCGCACGTAAGCATGCACGTAAAGCAACCAAGGCACTTGTTCATGTTATCGGCTCTCAATACCTTTGGCAATCGAATCACCACCTGAAATCCATATATTTCTCAAACATTGTTTTATTTTTGACAAAGTTTATTATAACATTGCAAGAACAATTTTACAATATTCAATTTGCTATTTTTTTAACAAATATTCGCCTGGATTTGTTGTAAAAGCCCTTCTTCAAAATTTTTCGCCGCTTTTTATAAAAAAATAGCATAATCTTAGAGTAAACTTTTTAAAATCTAAAGAGGATTTTACAAAAATACGGCGAAATATGTTTTAATAGTAGAAAATGGTTCATTGTAAATATACGGATAAGTAAGAGGGGGATATCAGGGTTTATGTCATTAGACCATACAAAGATTCAAGAATATGAAACCTTCTTAAACAAAATCCCGGGAATTATCTCCTCAAAAATAGTATTGAACCAAGAAGGCGACATAATTGAACTTCACATATTAGCAAGCACAGAGCGCAACCCTAAACAGATATCTCGAGACGTACAGTCTGCGCTCATGGCCAAATACGGCATCCCCCTTGACCACAAGGTGATAAGCATAGCGCAGATACAGGATGGGAGCAGGATATGCCGTGTAAACCCTCGCCTTGCAATAAAAAGCGTTTCCATAAACATGGAAGACTCACGGGTTGAGGCACGGGTGGTCCTAGCCAAAGATGACAAGGCATTTGAGGGTACCGCTTGCGGGCTAAACTTCACTCAGGGGCGCTTTCGAGCCTTGGCTGAGGCTACAATAAACGCCATACAACAGTTTTTAGGCGGCGAATGCATGTTCAGCGTGATGGACATACAGAAAACCGCTATATCAGGAAAACCCGTATGTATTGTAGCCATATCACAAGTTTCCGACCACACAGAGGGCTTCCTTGTAGGCTCAGCCCCCATAGAACATGATGAAAACAAGGCCGTTGTAAAGGCGGTACTGGACGCCCTTAATAGAAAGTTGGGCAAACTCGCCTGAGAGTAAAAATTTAATATTATCGAAGCAACGGACACACCAACGCTCAAGCCAAAAAGGCCAAACCCCGGTTTTTGCCCAATTTATACAATAACAAGCGGAGCGGAAAAAGGCCTGCCTCATTAGCGAAGGGCAGAGAACTCTAAACAGGAGGGTGTAAAGCCATGAAAAAGGTCCTGGGGGTCTTAATCGCCCTGATTTCCCTCATTCTGGCAGGCGGCGCAGGATTTTTCTGGTGGTAATTTAAACTAAAAAAGCTGGGGTTTGGCCATTTAAATACAAAACCAAAAGCGGAGGTAGCAAAACAACCATGAATAAGAAAGCCATCCTTTTCCTGAGCATCGTATCCATTGTGGGGGTATTCATAATATCAATCTCGATATATAACATGCCTAAAATACAGACATACGAACTTGTACTCTGGATTTTGCTAGCAGGAATGAGTCAATCCTTTCTAGTCCTATTTATGCAGAACGGTGTGTTAAGTGTAGTCTTTGCAATTATACTTGCAGCACATCTGTACCAGGGGACATATTTCGCCGTTGTAGTTGCAGCAAATAGTGTATTGTTTCAATTTTATCACCCTAGAAAAGGTGTTTATGAACACGTATTTAATAGACCATTTTATAAAACGTTGTTTAATATGTCAAATCTTGCCATAAGCGCATACATATCAGGCAGCGCATACCAAGCCATGCACAACAGGCTGCAAGCAAGCGGCAACCTCTACTTGTATATGCTGTGCTTGATTACATACATAACCTTGTTCTTGCTGTTTAATTCCTCTATACTCATGCTTCTCATGAAATTTCTGACCCAACAGCCATTTTTTAAACTGTGGAAAAAAAATATCCTGTGGGCCATACCCAATTTTTACGCCCTGGCCCCTTTCGGGTATTTCATATACCTCCTCTACCAAATCCCCAACGGCCATATATATGTGATACTGCTGTTTGGCCCCCTGCTACTTGCACGCTACTCTTTCCAGCTTTACCTTGAGTCGCAAAAGAGATATTACCAAATAATACAGACCCTTACAGCGGCAATTGAAGCAAAGGACAAATACACAGAAGGGCATTCCAAACGCGTGGAGATGTATGCTGAAAAGATTGCCAGAAAGCTTAAACTTCCCCCTTCCAAGATAGAGGCCATTAAGGTAGCAGCTCTATTACATGATATAGGAAAAATAGGCATAGAGGATTCCATACTGCGTAAACCCCACTCGCTTTCCCTGGAAGAATGGGAAAAAATCAAACAACACCCCGACATAGGGGTAAAAATACTGGAAGATGTAGATTTTTTAGATGACGTAAAGAATCTCATAAAGAACCACCATGAGCGGTATGACGGAAACGGCTATCCTCAAGGAAGTAAGGGCGAAGAAATACCCATCGAGGCTTATATAATTGCGGCAGCCGACGCCTATGACGCCCTCACCTCGGACAGGCCATATAGAAAAGCCTTTACTCCACAGGAGGCTTTAGAGATCATCAGACAAAACAAAGGGACCCAATTTCACCCAGTAGTGGTAGATGCTCTAATAAGCGTAGTTCAAGAGAAAGGATGAGATGTTAACTATGTTAGCGTTTATTGTCATAGCACTGAGCCTCATTATCTCTCTTTTAAGAGGAGGACAACTGAAGAGGCTAAAAGACATCCATTTTCGCATGCCATACCTGGTCATAATATCGTTGTTTTTGGATTTTTGGCCCTATCACTTACTTAACACGCCTCATTGGATGGCATTTATAATATTCATAGTTGAATACACATTATTATTTGCCTTTATACTCATTAACAGCTCATACAAACATTTGAAAACCATAGGAATTGGAATAGCGCTTAACTTTTTAGTGATACTTTCAAACGGCGGAGCCATGCCGGTATCCCAACATACTCTCCAAGTACCCTCGCTGAACAAATACGTACAGATGATCCAAAACGGCAATCTTCCCAGTTACACATTGATGGCAGACAAAACTCCTTTATGGTTTTTAGCCGACATAATTTATTTGCCTTGGCCTAGAGAGCAATTTATAAGCATAGGAGACGTTATAATAATGCTCGGCATATTTCTGTTCATACAGAACATAACGCAGGCTGAATAGCACACAAATCTTTACATCGGCATAACAATTTCGTCAAATTTTAAAAGGTATTTTCCTTTTCTTCACTTTTGTTTAAAATCTTCAAAATTGTTAAGCGCATCTTTAAATATTAAACACTTAAACACAAAGATATAATGCTATTTTTCATTTCTGGAAAATAAAATGTAACAATTGAGTGATATACTAATATTAGAAAAATTTGATACTGAATAGAGGTGAATCCTATTGAAAATACTCAGATTGTATATTATTCCCGCCATTGTAATATTAGCCATAGTGTTAACAGCATGTGGTACGAGTAACAAAACTAAACCCCCTGGCACACAACAACAAAACCCCTTTGAAGGTGTTACCCCATCCCCTTCAAATGAAACGCCTCAAGAAGAAAGCCAAAATAACGGCCAAGGACAAGAAGATGAACCCGACCAAACGGCCGGCAACAAAGAAATGTTGGGTATAGAAGAAATCACCCAGCTTTTACCAGCACGTCCAGATTATCAATGGTCATACAACGGCTTTGCCGAATACGGCCATAGGATGGTGCTTCAAGATATTTCAAAGCAAGATGATGTCATAATCTACCACGTAAAGGGAGAAGTAGATGACATGTCAGGAGGGGAGTCAAATCAAGACCTGTCGTTTTCTGTAACCTATACAGTAAAGCCAGGCGTGCTTATCCAAAACAAGACAGGGCGAGCCATGATGGATACCTCGTTCAAAGACCTGGAACTTATAAGAACGCCGCTACAAAAAGGAAATAGCTGGATTCAGGAAACCACTAAAGAAGACGGGACACCAGTTACACTAAAAACCACAATTACCGATGTAAAAGAAGAAAACGGTCAGAAAATATACACTGTGGTATATAAAGATACGCAGAGCGAATACTATGAAAAGCGCGAGATAAAAGAGGGAGTGGGGGTTCTATCCTACGAAAAACTCTATATGGACCCCAACGGTAATTTCACCATAGGATACTATATCTACTATCCCGGTACGGGCTACAGAAATAAGCTGGAAATAGACGCTTATCTACCCAAACTCAACACCCAACTACGGTACTTTGGCCTTGCCGAATACGGACATGTGGGAGTATTAAAGAAGATATCCAGCACATCAGATAACGCCATATATGAATTCCAGGGAAAGTACCAAGACGGGTCAGGAATAAATGACAAATTTACAGTGAGATACTATATTGACTACGTAAAAGGCACAGTGACCGAAAAAGTGATGTCGAGTACCCGGTTTGATCCGCCCGAGGTAAACTCCAAGCTGCACAACCTGGTGATATTGAAAACCCCATTCAAACAGGGAGCAACATGGAGCCACAGCACTAGGGTAAACGGAAAGGAATACAAGGTAACAGCCAAAATAAAAGAATATGACCCGGCAACGGGCAGAATGAAGGTAACATATACGGTCAAGGGCGTGCCTGGGTATTTCCAAAACACCTATATAGAAGAACGTATATTTGAACGTGGTCGAGGCATGGTAGGGTTTTCTAACCTTATGCCAGGGGACATACCCATAAGCGAAGCCGATGCAAAAGACAGCAAAAAGTTAGGAGAAGCTCTTATCAACCACATGTTTGGATATTCACTGAACCCTGAATTTTAAAAGCCGGAACAAATGCTCCGGCTTTTTTGCATATATTGCGTTTCAAAAGGCATTTCAAAACCTTTAAAAAGACGGCACCTCAAAACTATCGCAAGATTTTACTATACATTCATCAACCAGCAGCTCATAACCCCTCAATAAGGGTGTTACACATGCCTTTTTGTTCATTTTTGAGAATTTTAAGGGTTTTTTGCTTATTAATCCTATAGATATTGTAATAAATCATATAGTTTCCTATAATCAAAAATACAGACTCATTAAGAAGAGAGGAGGAACCCTATGGATTTAAAACCGCGTAAATTATTTAAACAAACGGCTATTGCGTCCATCGATGACTTTGTATACGGAATTGCCCCAAAGCCGGTAAAAACAAAAAACGGCATGATAATAGGCGGAGGCACTGTTTATCCTGAAATCAACATGACTCTCCCACCCATGAAAATTGAACCTGCTACTATCTCAGAAGTATATAAACAATACAAAGAAATGATCGTGGGCATTTTAAAGCGCGCAAAAGACCTTCATGCCCCTGGAATCATCGTTGAAGTTGAGTTGCTTCCAGAGACAACAAAAGAACCAAAATGGGGAATTGAAATCACCAGAATTTTACTAGAGCACATGAGAGAATTTGAAGCAAAATACGGTCTTAAAAGCGTACTGAGATGTACTCCCAACGACATCAGAGAAATGGTACGTCCCTCATTTATGAGGCAGGGCCAGTTCCTGGAAAGCATGCTTACTACTTTTCAAAGGTGTGCTGAAGAAGGAGCCGATATCCTATCCATAGAATCCACAGGCGGCAAGGAACTCCACGACGAAGCTCTGATCAATTGCGATATGAGAAAAGCCATCTTTGCTCTTGGGGTTTTGGGTATAAGGGATATGCGGTTCCTATGGGCACATATAGTGCAAATAGCCGAGACAACCGGTTCTATACCAGGTGGAGACACGGCTTGCGGTTTTGCCAATACCGCCATGGTACTGGCAGAGCAGGGCATGATTCCAAAAGTATTTGCAGCAGTGGACAGAGTAGCAAGTGTACCTAGGACATTAGCTGCTTATGAGATGGGAGCAATAGGGCCAAATAAAGATTGCGGTTACGAAGGGCCTTATATCAAGGCCATAGCCGGCGTTCCTATATCAATGGAGGGCAAAACAGCAGCATGTGCCCACCTAAGTGCGCTGGGCAATATAGCAGCATGCGTTTGCGATTGCTGGAGCAACGAATCGGTACAGAACATCAAGCTTTTGAGCGCTCCTGCCCCTGTCGTTTATACAGAGCAACTGATTTATGACTGCCGCTTGATGAACCAGGCATCAGCCGAAGGGCACAATTACGCTTTAAAGATGCGCGATTGGTTGGCCAAATCCGATGACAAATTTGATCCGCAGGCATACATTTTAAGACCAGACATTGTACTTAAGATCAGCAAAGAACTGGTAAAAGAGAAAGACGCCTTCCTAGCAACCAAGAAGGCAGCAATTCTTGCAGTGGATATAATAAAAAGAGGCGTCAAAAATGGCGAAGTAATGGTACCCCCACGGGAGCAAAAATGGCTGGACATCATAAACGCCCAACTTGAAACCATACCCGATAATGAAGAGGAATTTTGGTATGAAATAAAGAAGGAAGTAGATTTGACAAAATGGAGACCCGAAGAATACGGCTTAGAATGAATGTAAGATGCCTTCTCATTTGCCTCAAAACATCAGGTGATAAGAAGGCAGTTGCTTTAGTTGCCTTCTTCAGTCTCACAAGGTCGTTCCTCCTCACAAGGTTGTTCCTCCTCACAACACGACCCCACATATAAATCCTTCATGCCTTCTATCTCTTCTCTTATACTTTCTACCAGTTCTTCAGGCTTTTGCACCACCGCCAGCTTCCCGAAGCTCAGCACCCACCTCTTTATATCGATAAGCCCTTTTACCCTGGCTTTAAAAATTACAGATCCATCCTCAAGCGCCTCAATCTGCTGATTGGGGAGCCATTTCTTCTCCTTTATCCATATGCTGGCAGGGTGGAAAAACCGTATCTCAACATCGTATTCTTCACCCTCAATTACGCTAAAGATGTTTGACATATACTCCTTTATCGAAAAATCGCTCGGATAAACAAAAGTCGTATCCAGTATTTCGATTTCTTCTATCCTAACCAGCTTGAAGGTGCGCACCTGTTCTCTCAAATGGCAATATCCGATCAAATACCACGAACCCTCGCGATAAACTACAGCGTAAGGGTCCACCTCTCGCCTCTTTCTTTCATCCCTGGATGCAGTATAGTAGAGAATCCGTATGCGCTTGCGCTGCTTTATGGCCATATAAACGGTACTCAATATCTTATTTAAGTTATCCTTCAAATCGACCTTTCCCAAAGAAAGCATTAATTCATCTGTAGGAATGGGGAAAACATTAACTACCATATCACCTAAAGCACAGCGTATTTTGGCCACTGCTGTCTGTAACTCATTTGCAAGCGGAAATCCGCTTTTGGAATTCAAAAGCTTTTCTGCCAATATCAAAGCAGAGTATTCCCCTTCATCAAGCTTAGGCACCTCAAAATAGTATTCATTCCCTAGATAATAACCCCCCGCCCTTCCCGGCATCCCCTGAACGGGAATTCCAGCTTTTTTTAAATACTCGATATACGCCTTTACATTTCGCGGAGTTATGTCAAGGATTTCAGCTATTTCTTTTGTTGACATCATCTGCCGGGTCTGAAGCAGCGCAATTATTTTTAAACACTGGCTTAGCTTACTCACGTTTTACACACCCTTCTTTAAAATATTTTAATAAAAGATGTATTCTACAAATTATAACAAACTCCTTCTAAGAGACAAATTTTTAATAGATATGGAAATAATTGTTAATATATTTTACAAAAAAAACCTCTTGCTTTTCTCGCTAATTTATATTAGAATATACCCAATTATACATAAATATGCATTTAAAGGCTATGAAGGGAAGAGTAGAATTTCCAGTCGGGCTCAAGAGAGCCGGTGGTTGGTGTAAACCGGTGCCCGGGGAAGTGTCGAAGTCGTCCTGGAGCTGCAAGGCTGAAACGTCCAGTAAGCCTTGACGGGAGCTCCCGTTACAGTGCAAGGATATAATCCCAAGTTTTATATTGGGCCGTATCCTGGCGAGGCTGTTGCCGCGAGGCAACAGCGAACATGGGTGGTACCACGGAAGAGAACCTTTCGTCCCATTTTAAGAAGGGGATGAAGGGTTTTTTAATACTCATTTTTAGAAAAAGGGGGCGATGAAAGAGTGAAATTGAAAGGTGCACAAGTGGTCATAGAGTGTTTAAGAGAGCAGGGTGTAAATATCGTTTTTGGCTTCCCTGGAGGAGCAATCCTTCCAGTATACGATGCACTTTATGATGCAAAAGACATTACCCATATTTTAACCGCTCACGAACAAGGAGCTACCCACGCTGCAGATGGATACGCCAGAGCTACTGGGAAAGTTGGCGTAGTGTTTGCCACATCAGGGCCAGGAGCCACCAACACGGTAACCGGGATTGCAACCGCTTATATGGACTCAGTACCTCTAGTTGTATTTACCGGTCAGGTAGCTTCTTCGCTGCTTGGCAAAGACTCATTCCAAGAAGTAGATATCACGGGCATAACCGCGCCTATTACCAAGCATAACTATATCGTCAAAGATGCCCAACGTCTGCCAGATATCATAAGGCAGGCTTTCAAGATAGCACGAAGTGGCCGTCCAGGCCCTGTTTTGGTCGATATCCCAAGGGATATACAAAATGCCGTAATAGATTATCAACCAGTTCAAGTGGATACAAGCTATGTAAACGAAGATATATTTCATCCTCAGTTTTATCGTAATGAGCAAATCGAAAAAAACATTCAAAAAGCTGCAGAAGCTATAAACAAATGCGAAAGGCCAGTGATATATGCAGGGGGAGGCGTAAACATCTCGGGTGCAAACCATGAGCTGGTGACTTTCGCAGAAAAGATAAAAGCACCTGTGACTTGCTCGCTCATGGGTTTGGGCGCTTTCCCAGGTACACACCCATATTTCATGGGTATGGTGGGAATGCACGGAACGAGGGTTTCTAACTACGCAGTCTCCAACTGTGATTTGCTGATAGCTGTAGGTGCCCGGTTTAGCGACCGTGTCGTAAGCAAAGCCGATAAGTTTGCCACTCGTGCCAAAATCATCCATATAGACATTGACCCTGCAGAGCTGGGGAAGAATATTGATGTGCATATACCTATCTGTGGGGATGTAAAAAAGATACTTCAGAGATTGATCGAGCTGGTGGACGAAAAACAGCCTAACAGCTGGAATAAGCAGATAGAAGATTGGAAGAGGGCATATACCTTAAAACATTATACTCCCAAAGGGAAATTATCCCCCCAATTTATTATAGAAAAGCTTTATGCCCTTACTGCGGGAAAAGCCATAATCACAACTGAAGTAGGACAGAATCAGATGTGGACCGCCCAGTTTTACAAGTTTGACGAACCGCGAACCTTTATCTCTTCCGGTGGTTTGGGCACAATGGGCTATGGCCTGGGCGCAGCTATAGGAGCATGCATCGGAAGGCCTGATCGAAGGGTTATAAACGTTGCAGGCGATGGAAGCTTTAAAATGAATTCGACTGAATTGGCTACAGTTTCAAGATACAAGTTGCCCATAATACAACTGGTCCTAAACAATCAAGCCCTAGGTATGGTACGCCAATGGCAAAGGCTGTTCTACAATGGTAGATTCTCATACACCACTTTAGGCCCTGATGTGGATTTTGTAAAGCTGGCCGACGCTTATGGAATCAAAGGATTCAGGATAACTTCCAACGAAGAAGTAGAAGATACGCTCAAGCAAGCGCTTGAAATGCAACAGCCTGTATTGATAGAGTGCATTATACATCCAGATGAAATGGTATATCCCATGGTTCCGCCAGGAGCACCCATTGATGAGGTCATTGATTGAAAGTATAATATAGTTTGATGAGTTAAAAAGGTTTTTAAATAGCAAGAACTTGAGCATTATCTGCCGAGATAGGGAGGAGTTAACCATGAACGTGGATGTAAAGCGTGTATGGCAGGGTTTTTGGCAATTGGCTGACCCAAAAATATGGATAGCTTCAACAGTGCCGATGGTTGTAGGTGCGGCATTTGCCTTTGGCAGTACGGGGAAGTTTGACATCTACTGGTTTATCGTGGCTCTCACAGCCGTTTATTGTATAGAAATCGGTAAAAACGCGGTAAACGAATGGGTGGATTATTTGTCGGGGGTTGATCGGTTCGTAACCCCCGACAAAAGAACCCCCTTCAGTGGCGGGAAAAAGACTATTGTGGACGAGAAGCTTACGCCGTCTGAAGTCGTCATGATTGCCCTCGTTACTTTTCTGATCGCCTGTGGGATAGGCCTTTACATCATATTTTTTAAGGAAATAGGTGTATTGTGGATAGGCATTGCTGGCATCTTGCTTTCCATATTGTACAGCCTTCCTCCTTTCAAGCTGGCCTATCGAGGGCTAGGAGAAGTAACGGTGGGGTTGACTTTTGGACCGCTCATAGTCCTAGGTATATATTGCTTGCAAACAGGCAAAATGGATTTATCAGCTTTATGGGTATCACTACCCATAGGGATTCTAATAGCCAATGTACTGTGGATAAATCAATTCCCTGATTATGAAGCCGACCTCCAAGGTAATAAAAGAAACTGGGTGGTTAGGCTGGGCAAAGAAAAAAGCGTCAAGGTATTCGCAATTTTGTTTCTGATTGCCTATTTGTGGTTTATCTTATTAGCTATTGTACTGAAAAATCCTTTTTGGCTGCTCGGCTTAATCAGCGTTCCGTTGGCGGTAAGAGCTGTTAGGGTTGCGCAGCAACATTATAATGATATCCCCAAATTAACGGAAGCCAACCTGAGGATGGTACAGGTTTATCAGCTGACTGGTTTAACCATGACAATTGCTGCTGTATTGGGCAGATTTATATAAAAGTATGCAAACCAGGGGTTGAAAAAAGAAACAAGTTGGGTGTAATTGATTCTAAGGCTTGGTTAAGAGAAGAGAGTAGTAGAACAAAAAGGTGGAAAACTCTATGAGAAATTTCGAGACCTACATAATAGCTCAGATTGAGGAGTTTATATATCCTATCACTATCATAGCTTCTGCTAGAGGAGTAAGAGAAATACATTTTTCTTCTCTTGATACCATTGTAAAAAAATTGGCTCAAGAAAATATACCGTACCTAATCGATTTATCTCATCCTGCAGTCATTGAACTTAAACAGTATTTTCGAGGTCAGAGAAAACATTTTGGCGTTCCTGTCGATATAGAGGGGACTCCGTTTCAGATGAAGGTGTGGAAAGCGTTACAGTCAATACCGTACGGCCAAGTACAGAGCTATAAAGAAATTGCAGAAAAGATAGGCCACCCTAAAGCCCCCCGCGCTGTGGGACGTGCATGCGGTGCTAATCCAGTTCCCATAATAATACCCTGCCATAGGGTAGTTGCAGCCAGCGGCAAACTGGGGGGCTTTAGCGGAGGGATTGAGATAAAAAAAGTTTTACTTAATCTGGAGGGAATCCTCTTTAAATGACCAAAAATGTCATAGTTTATGCATGCCATTGAGGTTTTTGCACAAACGGTCAATCTTTTTCTTTAACAAGCTCAGCAATGGCATGGGCGTAGACTTTAGCGTTCAGCATCAGGTCCTCGATTTCTATATACTCATCTTTCTGGTGTGCCATCTCTGGCTTTCCAGGGAATACCGCTCCAAAGGCAACAGCATTTTTGATGGCCCTAGCATAGGTACCGCCCCCTATAGCCACTGTATAAGCTGGTTGTCCTGTTTGCTCAGCATATACCTTTTTCAAAGTCTGTACTAAAAAGTTTTCTTCGGGCACATAAAGAGGGCCTTGATGGTCTAAAACCTCTACTTCGATGCCATATTCATCAGCCACCTTGCATATGCGTGATAATATGTCCTGTTTTTCAAAACTTACAGGATAACGTATATCGATAACCACCCGACCACGCTGATTATTTACCTCTATTATGCCTAAATTGAGGGTGAGCTTTCCCGAAAGATGATCCTCCAATGCCAAGCCCATAGAATAGCCGTCAAATTCCATCCCAATGGCTTCCGCAAGAAAAGCAATAAACCTTTCCATTTCGCTATCTCCCACCCCTAAAGCCAATAGACAAAGCAACATCTGTCCTATAGCATTTTTCCCTTTTTCAGGCATGCTCGCATGGGCAACCTGGCCAATAGATTTAACAATCAAATCTCCATTATCGCATATTTCTATCTTCACTGTATATCCCAATTTACTCTTCATATTCGCAATGTCTTTGCTCAACTCTTCCTTGTCAATATTCGCTTCAAAAATACAGGTACATTCGTCGGGAACCATATTTGGTCTCTGCCCACCGTATAACTTTTTAATTCCTATAGAAGATTTTTGCCCAGGAGAAAACTTTTTTCGCAGCTCTATATGTAAAATCCCTTTTTCTGCATTGATAATAGGATAGCGGCCGTCAGGACTCATCCCAAAATCGGGTACAGACTCTCGTTTAAAATAATACTTAAGGTCCTCCCATCCGCTCTCTTCATCGGTACCCAATATTAGCCTTACCTTCTTATTCACAGGTAACCCAGACTCCATAACGGCTTTCATGGCATAAAGCACTGCAATAGTAGGTCCTTTGTCGTCAATGGCTCCCCTGCCGTAGATCCTACCGTTATGGACCTCTCCGCCAAACGGGGGGTAGCTCCAACCACTCCCTGCAGGCACCACATCCAGATGCGTCAATATCCCCAGCATTTTTTCGCCTTGACCAAATTCAATATGGCCGGCATAGCCATCTACGTTTTTGGTATTAAACCCCAGATTTCTGCCGAGGGTCAACACATAGTCAAGCGCTCTATAAACATCCTCGCCAAACGGCTTGCCAGGTCGTGGCCCCCCTTCTACACTGGGTATAGCTACCAGCTCTTGCGTGCAACGTATAATTTCATCCCTATATGACTCGATAAAGTGGTTTAAAATCATAAAAACCCTCCTTAAATTTTCAGGGTTTACACTTTGTATCAACTTTAATCTGCCGAAAAAGTTCCAGTGCCATCTCCTCCGCCACACCAGATAATCAACTGCTTTTTATCGAATGTTTACCGCTAATCTTATTATAACACAAAAATGTCGGTTATGTATTTTCAACCAATTATCAGAAAACTTTCCTTCTTGGTTATAATATTGGAAAAATCTTTACAATTATTTTAAAAACATATACGCTACTAAGCAAAACATGGTAAAATATAAAAAGTACCTTAAAACTATTTTTATCATGTTTGCTTTCAAAATTTTTCTGTTAAATTCTCTCAAAGCATGACTTTTACCAAATTTAAAAAGGGGGCGCAAATGATGAAGATTATAATATGCAAAAGTTATGATGAGATGAGCCAAATAGCAGCTGAAATTGTGGCTCAACAAATAAATAGCAATCCTCATACTGTTCTTGGCCTGGCAACCGGAAGCACACCCATGGGGATGTATAAAAATCTAATCAAAATGAACAAAGAAGGCAGAGTTGACTTTTCCAACGTGGTGACCTTTAACCTCGATGAATATGTGGGGCTTGACAAGGGCCATCCCTGCAGCTACCACAGATTTATGGACGAAAACTTCTTCAATCACATAAACATAAAGAGGGAAAACGTGCATCTGCCCAACGGCACGGCTCCTTCCCTGGAAGAAGAATGCAAAGCCTACGAAAAGAAGATTGCTCAAGCAGGCGGTATCGACTTGCAGGTATTGGGCATTGGCCATAACGGCCACATCGGCTTTAACGAACCAGGTACCCCATTCCACTCTGTTACGCACGTTGTGGAGCTGGCACAGCGCACCATCCAAGCAAACTCCAGGTTCTTCAACTCGCCAGACGAAGTGCCACGTAAAGCCATTTCAATGGGCATAAAGACCATTATGCAGGCGCAAAAGATCCTGCTTTTGGCCTCTGGAAAAAGCAAAGCAGAGATTGTAAGTAAGGCGCTTCATGGGCCTGTCACTGCTGATGTACCAGCTTCAGTACTTCAGCTCCATCCAAATGTAACGGTAATCTTAGATGAAGATGCAGCATCGGCTTTGGACAGGTAAACATTATTTTAACAGTGAGATAAAAAAAGAGAGCCGACCTCCCGGCCCTCTTTTCTTGTTTTTTCCAGTTATTCTTTAGTCGCATACAGGAATACCTTGAACCCTAACGGGTCATAGTAGAACCCCTTTATTTTGGGATTTATTAAGTATACATCCGTATAATAGTACACAGGAATTATCGGCATTTCTTTCATCAAAATCTCCTCAGCCTTATGCATGGCTTCCATTCTTTCCTTCTGATCCCCTGACCTCTTGGCCAATTCAATGAGGCGATCGTATTCGCTGTTCTTCCATCGAGCATCATTTTGACCGCTCTTGCTATGCCACATATCAAGCATGGTCATTGGATCAACATAGTCACCCAACCATCCATGGCGTGCAATCTCATAATTGCCCTGTGTACGGGTCTCCTGGAATACCGCCCACTCTTGGCTATCCAGTTTTATATTTATACCCAGATTTTTCTTCCACATCTCTTGCACAGCCTCAGCAATGGCCTTATGACCACCTTCCGAATTGTACAATAACGTCAACTCAGGGAACCCTTGACCATTGGGATATCCTGCCTCGGCCAAAAGCTTGCGCGCCTCTTCAACATTCTTCTGATAATCCTCGCTTATATAATTTCCTCCAACTTTTCTAAAATCAGAGCCTTCTTTGGCATCAGGCATTCCTGGCGGCACCCATGCATAGGCAGGAAGCGCAAAATTCTTGGCTGCATTATCGATAATGTACTGCCTATCAATGGCAAGCGCTAAGGCCTTTCTCACTCTGACATCATTTAGAGGAGGCTTCTCCACGTTGAGGCAGAAGAAGTAAGTTCCTAGAGATGGTTTAATGGTAACCTTCCCTTCCTCTTTCAACCGAGGAATTTCCTCAGCTGGAACGGCGTCAGCAAAATCAATCTCCCCTGCTTCAAAAGCCGAAAGCTCAGAAGCCGGGTCGTCTATCATCGTAAATACAAGCTCTTTAGCCTTTATAGCATCTTTGTTCCAATAAGTATCGCTCTTTTTTAAAACAATCTTATCGTTGAGCGAATACTCTGCAAGAACCATGGGACCATTTGTAATGTAGGTGTCTGGGTTATTAGCCCAACCCTCGCCGTATTTTTCAATGATGTCCTTCCTTACAGGGAATAAAGTAGGAAATGCAGTCAATTGGAGGAAATAAGAGCATGGGGCTTCAAGTTCAACCTCCAGCGTCTTATCATCAACAGCTTTCACCCCCAGCTCTTCAGGGCTCATTTTCCCTTCAGTAATAGCCTGGCCATTCTTTACATACCAAAGCTGATAAGCGTATTCAGCCCCCGTATTTGGATCAACAGCCCTCCTCCAGGCATACACAAAGTCATGAGCCGTCACAGGTTGACCATCTGACCACTTAGCATCGCGCAGATAAAACGTGAATTTTGTCCCATCTTCATTCATTTTCCATTCTTTTGCAATACCCGGCTGAATCTGCCCATTCTGGTCTTTGCGCGTCAGCCCTTCAAAGCAATGCACAATTACACTCCCTGCCTCAACTGCATTATTGAGCTGAGGATCTAGAGTCTTGGGATTGGCTCCCATGTTGTAGACAATAGGCTTGCTGTCAGAATCACTCGATGAACAAGCCGTAAATAGTGCAGAAACTAAGAACACACACATCAATAATACACTTAATCTCTTTATCATACTCTTACCTCCTTTTTTATATATAAAGCCACAAGGGCTTTTAAACCTTTCCTTTTTTGTATCTTTATTCTACAAAATGGCAGGCCACCATATGTCCTCCCCCGTAATCTTTCATTACAGGCTCTTCCTCTGCACACATTTTGCGTGCAATGGGGCATCGTGTCCTAAAACGACAGCCAGAGGGAGGATTAATGGGCGTGGGAACGTCTCCTTCCAAAATTATGCGCTTACGCTGTTGTGCAGCATCAGGGTCAGGTACAGGTATAGCCGAAAGCAGAGCCCGCGTATAGGGATGAAGCGGCCTATCGTACAATTCATCACTAGGAGCTAGCTCGACCAGCTTTCCAAGATACATTACCCCTACGCGATCAGAAATATGCTTCACCATGGACAAATCGTGGGCGATAAACAGGTATGTGAGGCCTAATTCATCCTGTAAATCCTCCAGCAGGTTTACTATTTGAGCCTGTATGGAAACATCTAAAGCGGATATGGGCTCATCACACACTATAAATTCAGGATTGACTGCCAACGCCCTGGCTATACCTATCCTTTGTCTCTGTCCTCCGCTAAACTCATGTGGATAACGGTTGGCGTGTTCTTTGCTTAAGCCAACTTTACTTAAAAGGTCGTATATAATGGCTTTTCTCTCTTCTCCCTTGGCAATGTTGTGAATATCAATGGATTCAGCTATTATATCGCCTACCGTCATCCTGGGATTAAGAGAAGCATAGGGGTCTTGAAATATAATCTGCATTTTCTTCCTATACGGGCGCATCTGCCTATCGTTCAAATCAGTTATATCATTGCCATTGAATATAATGCGCCCATCGGTAGGAGAATAAAGCTTGAGTATCGTACGGCCAACTGTCGTCTTACCGCATCCACTTTCCCCTACCAAGCCTAGAGTCTCACCCTTGTATATGCTAAAAGTAACCCCATCCACCGCCTTAAGAACCTGTTTTTTGCCTCCTATGAGCGATCCTCTGACGGGAAAATATTTCTTCAGATCTCTTACTTCAATCAATACCTCTTTAAAACTGCTCACTTAAAGCTCACCTCTTCCTTATCCCATCTGACGACAGTAGGAGCTCGGGGGTCGAGCAACCAGCACGCTGCTTTATGCGTCTCCGAAACCGAATACAGCTTAGGGCTATATTCTTTACATACCTCCATCGCATAACGGCATCGAGGCATAAACGGACATCCCTTCGGCGGTTTCAATAAATCAGGGGGTTGACCCTCAATTGGAACCAATCGCTGTTTGGACAGCATGTTAATCCGAGGAACAGACCTCAAAAGCCCCCATGTGTAAGGATGTTTTGGGCTATAAAATATCTCTCTTGTAGTACCCTCTTCTACGATAATGCCAGCATACATCACTATTATCCTACTACAAAGGTCAGCCACAATCCCCAGGTCATGGGTTATGAGCATTATCGACATATTGTAATCCGCCTTGAGCCGTTTTAAAAGCTCGAGTATCTGAGCCTGTATGGTAACGTCCAAAGCCGTGGTAGGTTCATCCGCAATCATGAGCTCTGGCTGACAGCTCAAAGCCATTGCAATCATTACCCTCTGGCGCATGCCGCCGCTAAACTCGTGAGGATACTGGTTAAGCCGCCTCTCAGGGTCAGGTATACCTACTGCCTTAAGAAGTTCAATCGCCTGCTCACGTGCAGCCTTAAAGCTCATTTTTTTGTGAACCCTGAGCGGTTCTATCAGCTGATCCCCTATGGTGTATACAGGGTTTAACGAAGTCATAGGGTCCTGAAACACCATAGAAATTCTATTCCCTCGAATCTTTTGCATTTCTTTTTCGCTTTTCTTGAGCAGGTCCTCACCGTTAAAATATATTTCTCCCTTAATTATTTTTCCTGGGAAAGGAACGAGGCGCATTACAGAGAGGGAGGTAACGCTTTTACCACAACCAGATTCTCCCACTATCCCTATAGCTTCTCCTTTATATATATCAATATTTACACCCCTGACAGCCTTTACTTCGCCAACATGAGTAAAAAATGAAGTATGCAAATCTCTAACTTCTAGGACCTTTTCCACATCATCACCTACTTTCTCATGTGGGGATCAAGCGCGTCTCTCAATCCATCCCCTATTAAGTTAAAAGCTATCATTGTGAGGCATATAAAAGCCGCAGGGAAAAAGAGCAAGTATGGATAGCTTCTGAAGCCTCTATAAGCATCACTTGCAAGAGTACCCAAACTAGCCATAGGCGCACTTACGCCTATTCCAATAAAACTTAAAAAGGCTTCAGTAAAAATCGCTGAAGGTATAGCAAGAGTCACAGTGACAATAATAGGACCAATAGCGTTGGGAATGAGGTGTTTACGTATGATGCGCCAAGCGCTGGCACCTTGGGCTTTGGCAGCCAAAACAAATTCCTGATTCTTGAGGCTTAAAACCTGACCACGCACTATTCGGGCCATATCCACCCAGTAAACCAGTCCCAACACAATATATATAAGTATGAGGTCAGAGCCTACGCCCTTAAATATTCTCAAAAACGTCGTTTCAAAAGCCTGTTCAATCGGCTTTTCCAGTACAACTTGAAACAATATAACATACAACAACAAAGGCACACTGTACAATATATCGACTATTCGCATCATGACATTATCCACACGGCCCCCAATGTATCCTGATATGCCCCCATACAATACCCCTATCGTAAGATTTATAAGGCTGGCAACCAAACCTATACTGAGGGATATCCGCGCGCCATACATCACACGAATAAACAAGTCTCTACCTAAGCTATCAGTCCCAAACGGATGCTGCCAAGAAGGAGCCTGACTTTCGTGGCCGCGTATTTGGTCAGCATAACCATAAGGCCAAAATATAGGAATAAAAATCGCGGATAATATTATTATTGCAATGGTTATCAATCCAATCATCGCCGGTTTATTCTTTTTAAAACGTCGCCAGGCATCCTGCCAGTACGTGAGGCTGGGCCGCACTATTTCGTCGACAATATCTGTTTCCACTTCAATGGGCTTAAATAACGACGGATCTATCAGCGCCTGCATGCTTATATTATCCCTCCTTCGTGCTTGTCAACTTAATTCTAGGATCAATTATGACATAGATAATGTCTACAATGAAATTCATAACCACTAATATAACGCTATAAAATATAGTAGACCCCATAATCATGGTGTAGTCACGGTTTCCAACGCTCTTTACAAAATACTCTCCCATACCAGGTATAGAAAACAGCCTTTCTATAACAAAGCTTCCCGTCAAAAGCCCTGCCGCCAACGGCCCTAAATAAGTAATAACTGGAATTATCGCATTTTTCAAAGCGTGTTTGTATATCACTTTCAGTTCGCTCAAACCTTTAGCCCGTGCTGTCCTTATATAGTCCTGCCTTATAACATCCAACATGCTGGACCTCATCAATCTAGCGATAAAAGACAGCGAATAGCCCGAAAGGGCAATGACAGGCAACACATATTGAATGGGCTTTGTCAAGCTGCCACTACTTACCGGAAAAATCTTAAATACCACTCCAAAGAGGTATATAAGTATAGTAGCCAACACAAAACTGGGTATAGTAACTCCTAAAGTAGCAATAAACATCGTAGTATAATCTTCCCACTTCCCCTGGCGAAGCGCTGAAATAACTCCCATGGGTACTCCAATGAGCACTGTGAATATAATCGATACTATGCCTAGTTTAGCCGTAATCGGAAATCCCCTTGCAATTAGATCATTAACCGTATAGTTGGCTAGCTGAAACGATGGTCCCAGATCCCCCCGCAATATATCTTTCCAATAATCCAAATACTGTTTCCATATTGGGTCATCAAGATGATACTTCTCATTAAGGGCTTTAATAATAGCTTCAGGAAGAGGTTTTTCCCGTGTAAATGGACCGCCTGGTATAGCATGCATTAATAAAAAGGTAATAGTTATTATAAAAAAAAGCGTAAGCGCCATAGAAATCAACCTGTGAATAATGTACCTACCCATCGGCTTTCCTCCCTGACATCTCCTCTTTTATTTCACTTCTTAAATTTACTTAATTAATTATACATGACTTTGTTTATTATATCATTTTTTGCTTGATATAACAACTATTTTTAAACAGGTAATTTCATGAAAGCCGGCTAAATTAGTATTTAAGGCATTTTGGCCAGATATTTAAATAACATATTGTGTATAATAATACAACTAAATTTATAAATAACCAGCTGTACTTATAATTTTTAATTATTCATTTGCAAAATTAATCAGCCCGAGTGCAAACAATATATTTATAATTATTCAAGATTGCTTCTATATTTCACCAAAATAAATTAAATAGGCAACCAGCTTTTCACTATCATGTAGCCGATTGCCTAAAAAACATGCATGAAATGGAGCTTTATACTATCACCTTAACACCGCACCGGTGCTGGCCGACGTGACAAGCCTTGCATATCTTCCCAGGTAGCCGTGTTTTATCTTGGGCTCAGGTGCTTTCCATTTGGCCAGCCGCTCTTTCAGCTCCTGCTCGCTTATCTTTATATCCAACCTGCCTTCGGGAATGTTGATGCTTATGATATCGCCCTCCTGCACCACTGCAATGGGCCCTCCTTCCATGGCCTCGGGAGATATATGTCCTATGGAAGCCCCTCGTGTCGCACCTGAAAAACGTCCATCGGTGAGAAGAGCCACGTCCTTATCAAGCCCCATGCCCGCAATAGCCGATGTAGGCGATAGCATCTCCTTCATGCCAGGACCACCCTTTGGCCCCTCATAGCGGATGACAACCACATCCCCCTTCTTGATCCTGCCACCCAGTATGGCCTCAAAAGCCTCCTCTTCCGAATCAAAAACCCTGGCCGGCCCCTCGTGCACCATCATCTCGGGAGCAACGGCAGACCTTTTCACCACGGCACCCTCAGGCGCAAGGTTACCCCTTAATACCGCTATACCCCCTGTGGGGCTATAGGGATTATCAATCGGCCTTATGACATCGTGATCCAGAACCTGTGCTCCTGCGATGTTTTCACCCACCGTCCTGCCAGTAACGGTTAAAAGCTCGAGATGCAAAAGTCCTCTTTTAGAGAGCTCTTTCATAACAGCCTGAACCCCACCGGCTGCGTACAGGTCTTCAACATGATATGGCCCCGCCGGGCTCAGCCTGCAAAGGTTGGGCGTCCGTTCGCTTATCTTGTTTACGATATCCAAATTAATGTGAACACCTGCTTCATAAGCTATAGCAGTCAGATGAAGCACCGAATTTGTGGAGCAACCCAGTGCCATGTCTACCGCCAGTGCATTTTCAAAAGCCTCAGGCACCAAAATATCCCTTGGACGTATATTATTCCGTACAAGCTCGACAATCTTCATACCCGCCTTTTTGGCCAAACGCACTCTTTCAGCGTACACCGCCGGAATGGTACCGTTGCCCGGTAAGGCCATTCCCAAAACCTCTGCCAAGCAGTTCATTGAGTTTGCCGTAAACATACCAGAGCATGAACCGCAACCCGGACATGCATATTCCTCTATCTCCTTGAGCTCATCAGGCGTCATCTTCCCAGCGGCTACCGCTCCTACCCCTTCAAATACCGAATTTAAATCCAAAACCTTACCTGCCATTTTGCCAGCCAGCATAGGTCCCCCACTTATCACAATGGAGGGAATATTGAGACGAGCACAAGCCATCAACATACCTGGAACGATCTTGTCACAGTTTGGGATGAGCACCAGACCATCGAATCCGTGCGCCATCACCATCGCTTCTATGCTATCGGCTATTAACTCTCTGGATGCAAGGGAATACTTCATGCCCACGTGGTTCATGGCTATCCCATCGCATATCCCAATAACCGGAAATTCTATGGGAGTACCACCGGCCATGCGTATCCCATCCTTGACAGCCTGGGCTATGGTATCCAAGTGCAGATGCCCTGGCACCACCTCACTGTGAGCGTTGACAACGCCTATCAAAGGCCGCTCTAGCTCTTCATCGATATAGCCCATGGCTTTAAACAATGACCTATGCGGCGCTTTTTCTACGCCTTTCTTTACCCTGTCACTTATCATAACGCACTACACTCCTTTTTCGCCTTTGTAGCTTCCTCACGCTTCCAAAGAAGACAAGCTTCCTCTTTTATCAAGGGGGAACTTACACGAATATAGGGATTGTTCCCTAGCAGCCGCGCAGTGACCCCCCTCTCCGGAGGCTTGAGCTCGGGCCGGTCCAACCCTATACCCGATCATGGCTCACACCAGGCTTCTTAAAGCGCCTCGTATCCCACTCTTAAAAGAAGCGAGCTTACCTGGCGATCTTGGTAAGGCCGCAAAAAACAGACTTAAAGGATGCCCTCCTCACCGTAAAAACCGACTGCAAATTTTCTTTACCGGCTATTTATCCTGTTTACATGCATTATGTCTTCCAGCCGTCGTTTTGGCACGTGCAGCACACCGTTTTCATCCTTGTAATACTTTATCGAGCCCTGTTCGTCTTCTACCACCGATTTTTCAGCAGCGTAACCCAAAGCCACAACGCAATCGATGATGTATTTCTCCGGGATTTGTAATATCTCACGCAGCCTATCCCTGTCCACAGAGCCAATCCAACAACAACCTATGCCATACTCCTGTGCACCTAGCAGTATGTTTTCAACGGCAGCCCCAACATCGTGTTTGGCCCAAGCGCTGTCTAATTCACAGTTTATCAGCACCACAATATAAGCCGTGGGCTTTTCCCCTTCCTTGGGCGTTCCATGAGGTTTGAGGTACCCTGCCCACCCCAGCGTACTGAATACCGGCTCCAAAAGAGGCGGGTCTTCCACAATGAGGTATTCCAATGGCTGCTTGTTTGCAGCAGACGGCGCCAACCTGGCTCCATCCACCAGCTCTTTAAGCACCTCTAGCGGGATCCTCTCTTGCTTATACTTTCTGATGGTCCTCCGCGCCCTTATGGCCTCTTTAACTGTCATAATATCGCCTCCACCATTGTAAATTTTAATTCTGTTTTCATTACGCTTACGAGCATTTTAAACACTACTTCACAGCCACCTTGTTTTTCTCCCATACCTTCAAAAAAGGATAGGGATTGATCGCCACCTCTTCCTTCCCTTCATACATCCCAAAGTGAAGATGGGGATCAAATTTTCCCGTGGTGCCTTCCTCTCCATATCCAGAGTCCCCCACATAGCCTATCACCTGCCCCTTTTTTACCCTGCTGCCTTGGCATATGTCTTCATGATAGCAGGACAGGTGGGCATAATAATAGTATATCCCATCCTTGCCCCGTATACCCAGACGCCATCCACCCAGCTCCAGCCACCCCTTCTTCTCGACCACCCCATCGCATACCGACACAACCGGTACACCCTTATCGCACATTATATCAATCCCTTCGTGGGTACGCTCCCCTCCATAAGTACGCGCCTCACCAAACCCATCCTTATAATCGTACTCATAACCCTGAGCTATGGGAAACACCTTCTCTTCATAAACCCGGCGTATGCGTTCCAGTTTGCCAAGCTCCTCTCGCACTTTTCTGTAAAACCCCTTGTCACTCCTGTACGCTTCGAGGAACTGTCCAAGCTGTTGGGGAGCCTCTATCCCTCTCAGATGTATGGCTATTCGTCCCACTCGTTCAGCAGTTATGTCCCCCATCGCAACGCCCTCTGCCTTATCTACAGCGGCTAAATAATACCACGGTACACCTTGTTCCTCACCAATGGTAAAGTACATCTCCAAATGCTCAGGAGCAAAATCTGATATCCTGTAGTAAGAGCCAAAGAGTATACGCTCTATCCAAGATGGTAACCCTATCATCAAAGCAATGAGTATACCCACACAGATAATAGTACATACAAAACGCCGCTTATTTATCGAATACCTTCGCCTGACCCTCGGGGAAGCGTACACCCCTCTTTCCCCCTTACAGCAGATATTAGCCTCTTACACAGAATGGGATATTTCCGCCAGTTTATCACACTACTCCATTATACATACATTCCTACATGTCTACGTCATGGCAGCACAACATTTATTTCTCTTATCCCAAGCATTCATTTTTGCCGTCATTCTCAGCCAACCAGCGACTATAGTAATATTTTTATTCTCATGATATGACAAGTTGACCGGCCATTTTAAAACATGCGAGTTTGATAAAAATTCAAAGCCATATTTTTACAAATTTTGTGCAATAAGGCGCCCCATCTCTCGAGTGCCCACAACAATGGTGCCAGGAGTGGCAATATCCGCCGTCCTGTACCCCTGCTCAAGCACTCTGCTCACTGCATCCTCTATAGCCTGAGCCTCCTGCTCCAGACCAAAGCTATAACGCAGCATCATAGCAGCGCTCATAATGGTGGCTATGGGATTTGCCTTATCCTGGCCGGCAATATCAGGTGCAGAACCGTGAACCGGTTCATATAGCCCCAATTTGCCTTCCCCCAGGCTAGCCGAAGGAAGCATCCCCAAGGACCCTGTAAGCATGGCAGCCTCGTCACTCAGGATATCCCCAAACATGTTGGTGGTGAGTATCACGTCAAACTGGCCGGGGTTTCTTATAAGCTGCATAGCGGCATTGTCAACATACATGTGGTTCAGCTCCACATCTGGATACTGCTGTCCCACCCGCGATACCACCTCACGCCACAGCCTGGAGCTCTCCAGGACGTTGGCCTTATCTACCGAGGTGACCTTGCGGCGCCGACCCCTGGCAATCCTAAACGCCACATGGGCCACCCGCTCAACCTCAAGCGTAGAATAGACAGCGGTATCCCACGCCTTTTCACCATCTGGCACCTTTGCCCTCCCCTTTTCGCCAAAATATAGATCGCCTGTCAATTCACGCACCACAAGTATATCAAGGCCTTCTCCTAGCACTTCTTCTTTCAATGTAGAAGCCGATTTGAGCTGGGGAAATACCTTTGCAGGCCTTAAGTTTGCAAACAGGTTAAGCCCTTTACGTATACCCAAAAGCCCTGCCTCCGGCCTTAAATGTCCGGGTAGGTCATCCCATTTGGGGCCACCCACCGCCCCCAGTAGCACGGCATCGCTTTTTAAGCATACCTCCAGCGTTTCATCAGGAAGCGGCACGCCTACCGTATCCAGCGCCGCTCCCCCCATGAGCACCTCCTGGAACTCAAACCGGTGTCCAAACTTTTGTGCCACAGCCTCAAGCACTACAATTGCCTGCTCGACCACTTCAGGCCCGATGCCATCACCTGGTATCACCGCAATCTTCATCTCTGTGCCCCCATCCTTTCCTTGACGTATTCAACCAGCCCTCCTGCCTTTATGATCTCCTGCATGAACTGCGGAAAAGGCGCAGCTTTGTAGGTTCGCCCAGTACTCAAGTTGGTAATTTCACCGGTTGTCAGGTCCACAGCCACCTGGTCACCATCCTTTATATCCCTAGCAGCCTCAGGGCATTCCATTATGGGCAATCCTATGTTTATGGCGTTGCGATAAAATATGCGCGCAAAGGTCTCGGCTATAATGCAGCTTATACCTGAAGCCTTTATTGCAATAGGGGCATGTTCCCTGGAAGAACCGCATCCGAAATTAGTACCGGCAACTATTATGTCCCCCGGCTGTACCTTGTTCTTGAATTCAGGATCTAAATCTTCCATGCAATGTGCTGCCAGCTCCTTTGGGTCAGCCGTATTTAAATATCGTGCAGGAATGATCACATCGGTATCTACATTGTTTCCATATTTAATCGCTTTTCCCCGTATCATCTCACTACCTCCTCGGGCGAAGAAATCTTCCCTGTAATGGCTGAAGCCGCAGCCACAGCCGGGCTGGCAAGGTAAACCTCGCTCTCCACATGCCCCATCCGTCCCACGAAATTCCTGTTGGTGGTGGCCACTGCCCTCTCTCCCCTTGCCAGTATGCCCATGTGTCCACCCAAACAAGGACCGCAGGTAGGAGTGCTCACTACTGCCCCCGCCTCTATGAAGATCTCTAGAAGCCCTTCTCTCATGGCTTCAAGGTATATCCTCTGGGTTGCAGGGATGATGATTGCACGTACACGGGGATGTACCTTGTGGCCTTTCAGTATTTGAGCCGCCACCCTGAGGTCACTCAGTCGCCCATTTGTACATGACCCAATCACAACTTGGTCTATCGGTATGTCTCCTATCTCATCGAACGTCTTTACATTGGATGGCAAATGAGGGAAGGCCACAGTAAGCGGGATAGAAGACAAGTCTATCTCAAACACCCTTGAATACTTGGCATCCTCATCGGCCTTGTATATTTTAAATTCCTTGGTGGAATGCGCCTTTACATATTCCAGCGTCTTGTCATCCACCTCAAAGATGCCGTTCTTGGCACCAGCCTCTATGGCCATATTGGCAATAGTAAAGCGGTCATCCATCGATAAGTTAGCTACACCCTCACCGGTAAACTCCATGGATTGATAAAGGGCACCATCCACACCGATCATGCCTATGATGTGAAGTATGACGTCTTTCCCGCTCACCCACTTGTTTAAACGGCCTTTAAGCACAAACTTGATGGCTTGGGGCACTTTAAACCATGCCTGGCCGGTGGCCATGGCGGCTGCCATATCGGTACTGCCAACGCCGGTAGAAAATGCGCCTAAAGCTCCGTAAGTGCATGTATGCGAATCGGCACCAATCACCACATCCCCCGGTACTACCAATCCCTTTTCCGGTATCAGCGCATGCTCTACGCCCATCTGGCCCACTTCAAAATAGTTCTCTATTTCCATTTCATGCGCAAACTCGCGGATAATCTTGCACTGCTCAGCCGACTTGATGTCCTTGTTGGGAGTGAAGTGGTCTGGTACCAACGCTACCTTTTTTCTATCAAAAACCCTCGTGGCACCCATTCGTTTAAACTCGCGAATGGCTACAGGAGCGGTAATATCGTTTCCCAGAACCAAGTCCACGTTGGCCATTATAAGCTGCCCTGGTTCAACTTTATCCAGCCCTGTATGTGCAGCCAGTATCTTCTGAGTCATGGTCATTCCCATGTATTCCAGCCCCTTTCTACATTCCCATCTCATTATACAGGAAATATTCGATAGAATCAACCAAAGCATTCCAGCTGGCTTCAATGATGTTAGTGGATACTCCTACAGTACCCCACACCCTTTCTCCATCGGTAGATTCTATATGAACCCTTACCTTGGCCGCAGTGGCCTTTGAGGTGTCAAGCACTCTAACCTTGTAATCGGTGAGGCGCATCTTTTTAAGCTGAGGATAAAAAACCTCCAAAGCCTTACGCAGAGCTTTATCCAAAGCATTTACAGGGCCATCGCCTTCAGCGGCCGTTACCTCTTCAACCCCATCCACTTTTACCTTGATAATGGCCGAAGCGCTGTAATCCCCTTGCCACGGCTCCTCACACAGCACTCGGAAATCTTTTACTTCAAAGAATTTATGGTCCTTACCCAGCGCTCTCCTCACCAATAGCTCAAATGAACTTTCAGCCCCCTCAAACTGGTAACCTTCATGTTCTAGGCGCTTGAGCTCATCTATTATCTGCTGTACTTCAGGCGATGTCTTTGTAACCCATGGTGCTACCTTTTGAATTTTGCCCAGTATTGTACTGCGCCCTGCAACTTCGGACATCAGTATACGCCTCTCATTCCCCACTGATTCAGGCGGAACATGTTCAAAAGAAGCAGGATTTTTGAGAATGGCATCCACATGCATGCCACCCTTATGTGCGAAAGCACAGTTACCTACATAGGGGTCACGCTCATTGGGCGCCATGTTGGCAAGCTCGCTTATATAGCGCGATACACTAGTAAGCTGAGCTATGCTGTGCGGCGGAACACAATAAAAATTTCGCTTGAGCTGCAAATTGGGAATAATTGTACACAGATTGGCATTTCCACATCTCTCACCGTAACCATTAAAAGTACCCTGTACCTGAACAACGCCCTGTTCTACTGCCATAATTGAATTGGCAACTGCCATTCCACCGTCATTGTGGCAGTGTATGCCTATGGGCACTGATGAAAACCTCTCTATTACTGTTTTCGTAATATCTGCGATTTCAGAAGGGAACGACCCACCATTGGTATCGCACAACACAAGCCAGTCAGCTCCGGCCTGTGCAGCCACCTCAAGAGTCTTTAAGGCATACTCCGGATTGGCTTTATAACCATCAAAGAAGTGCTCGGCGTCAAATACGACCTCTTTGCCGTTTTGCTTCATGTAGGCAATGGAGTCATATATCATGTTCAGATTTTCATCTAGAGTGGTTCTAATGACATCGGTGACATGAAAATCCCAGCTTTTACCGAAAATAGCCACCACAGAAGTGCCACTTCGCAAAAGAGCAGCTAGATTTGCATCCTCCTCTGGCTTTATGCCAGCCCTTCGCGTACTGCCAAACGCCACCAACTTGGCATTAGAAAGTTTAAGTTCTTTAACTTTTTCAAAAAATTCAACGTCCTTGGGGTTAGAGCCAGGATTTCCTGCTTCAATATAATCCACACCAAATTCATCCAGTTTTTTCACAATCTTTAGCTTGTCACCTACAGTAAAAGAAATCCCTTCAGCCTGAGCTCCATCTCTCAAAGTAGAATCATAGATAAAGATCTTCTTTTTCCCATTTACATAATTCCCATCTCTCCATCAACTCCTTTATCCCTAAATTTTTGTGACTTTTATTGTACTAACAATTGAACTTTATTGCAACAATAATTTTATATTTCACTTGCTTCATCCATCAGCTTTGCATACTGCATTAAACGGCTGATGTCCGCAAGCGTTAATACACCGTAAAATGTCAGTTTAGCAACTTCTTTCCTCGCCGTTATGCTCATTTTTGTTGTTCTGTTCCATAATCATCTTGTTTATAGCATTTATATATGCTTTAGCGCTAGCTTCTATAATATCGGTGCTAAGCCCTCGGCCAATATATACCTTTCCGTTCTTGCCTATCTTAACAGTAACTTCTCCCAAAGCATCCTTGCCGCTGGTCACCGCTCTAAGGTAATAATCCTTTAACGTGACCTCTATACCAATAGCTCGATCAATAGCTTTAAATGTGGCATCCACTGGCCCATCTCCACACGCCGCCTCCTCAAAAACTTCATTATCCCGCCTAATTTTTACAGTAGAAGTAGCTATTAAATTATTACCACTGGATATGTGGAAGTACTCCAATTCATAGATCTCGGGCACCTTTAATACCTTTTCATTCACAAGGGCTTCTATATCCTTATCCATCACGTATTTCTTCTTATCTGCCAGGTCCTTAAACTTCTCAAAAGCGGCGTTTATCTCATCAGGCGTAAGATTGGTAAAGCCCAGCTCCTTTAGCCTTTCTTCAAAGGCATGGCGTCCCGAGTGCTTGCCCAACACCATTTGGCTCTGCTTTAAGCCAATTGATTCTGGCGTCATAATCTCATAGGTTTGACGGTGGCTAAGCACGCCATGCTGGTGAATCCCTGACTCGTGTGCAAAAGCATTGGCTCCCACAATAGCCTTATTTGGCTGAACATGCACACCCGTCAAATGGCTTACTAAAGTACTGGTACGGTATATCTGCTCGGTCACTATATCGGTATAATGGTCAAAGTAATCACTTCTCGTTTTAATAGCCATGACAATTTCCTCAAGTGCGGCATTGCCGGCTCTTTCACCTAATCCATTGATAGTACACTCCACCTGCTGGGCACCATTTCGGATGGCTGCGAGGGAATTGGCCACTGCCAGCCCCAGGTCATTGTGGCAGTGTACACTCAATACGACTTTATCGATGTTTCGAACGTTTTCCCTGATGCTCCTTATGAGCGCACCAAACTCCTCTGGCATAGCGTAACCCACCGTATCTGGTATGTTGATAACGGTAGCACCGGCATCAATTACGGCTTCAAGCACCTTAAAGAGAAACTCCGGCCGCGTCCTGGTCCCATCCTCAGGTGAAAACTCGACATCTTCGCAAAGGGATTTTGCATAGGACACCATCTCTACAGCCCTTTTCAAGACTTCCTCGGGTTCCATTTTCAGCTTATACTTCATGTGAATGTCTGAGGTGGCAATAAAAGTATGAATGCGTGGCCTTGCAGCGTATTTGATGGCTTCCCATGCCCTGTCTATGTCTTGTTTCACTGCACGGGCCAACGCTACTATGACCGGCCTCCTGACATTTTGCGCTATAGCCTTTACCGCCTCAAAATCGCCTTTTGAGGCAACAGGGAATCCCGCTTCTATTGCATCCACTCCAAGCCGTTCAAGCTGCTTAGCTATCTCCAACTTCTCCTGAACATTCAAACTCACACCCGGCGACTGTTCTCCATCCCTAAGGGTTGTGTCAAATATATATACCTTTTTGGGCACATGCATCCCCCTTTATCATTTATTCTTAATCCACGGCATCATCTTCCTGAGCTCCTTACCCACCTTCTCTATTGGATGTTCCTGTTCCCTCTTTCGCATGGCGTTAAAGTGTGGACGGTTGGCCTGATTTTCAAGTATCCACTTTTTGGCAAAAGTACCGTCCTGTATTTCAGCCAAAATCTTCTTCATCTCTTTGCGCGTCTCCTCGGTTATAATCCTCTTGCCGGTTGTGTAATCCCCAAACTCGGCTGTGTCGCTTATGGAATACCTCATGTAGCTCAGCCCACCCTGATTGATCAGATCCACTATGAGCTTTAGCTCATGCAAGCACTCAAAATATGCGCACTCTGGCTGGTATCCTGCTTCCACTAATGTTTCAAACCCTGCCTTGATGAGTTCCGAAAGGCCACCACACAGTACAACCTGTTCTCCAAACAGGTCGGTCTCGGTCTCTTCCTTAAAGGTGGTCTCCAGCACGCCAGCACGTGTGCCGCCTATCCCTTTGGCATAAGCCAAAGCTAAATCTTTAGCACGTCCGGTATAATCCTGGTGGACCGCCACTAAACAAGGTACCCCTTTGCCTTCCTGATACTGACTGCGCACGGTGTGCCCCGGCCCTTTGGGTGCCACCATGGCTACATCAACATACTCTGGAGGGGTGATCTGGCCAAAATGGATATTAAATCCGTGGGCAAACATGAGCATGTTGCCCTCTTCAAGGTTAGGCTCTATGCTCTCCTTGTACAGCTTTGGCTGCTTCTCATCGGGTATCAAAATCATGATTATATCAGCCTGCTTTGCAGCTTCAGCGGCTTCCATGACCTTAAGCCCTGCCTCTTCAGCCAGCTTCCATGATTTACTGCCTTTGTATAGGCCTACTACCACATCCACTCCGCTGTCCTTAAGGTTGAGTGCATGGGCATGACCCTGGCTACCGTACCCTATTACAGCTACCTTTTTACCGCTTAACAATTCCAAATTGGCATCCTGATCATAATATAGCTTTGCCATCGCTTAATTCCCCCTTCACGTCGTAAATTTTAATTTTAAACTATAAATTTTCGTCTTTGATAAGTTTGTTCCCCCTGTCAACGGCTATGATGCCAGTACGAACCATCTCTTTTATACCGAAATCCTTGAGCATCTCCTGTAGGGCATTGACCTTTTTCTCGTCTCCGGTTATCTCGATGATCATGGAATCCTTGCTTATATCCACCACTTGAGCCCTGAATACGTTGACTATCTGAATTATTTCGTTTCTGGTTCCAGAGTTTGCCTGCACCTTTATCAAAGCAAGCTCCCTGGTTACCGAATCTTCTGCTATGTCAGCCACCTTTATGACATCGATCAACTTGTTGAGCTGCTTTGCTACCTGCTCAATCACCTTTTCATCCCCATCCACCACTATGGTCATTCTCGAGATGCTGGGATCCTCAGTTACGCCTACCGCTAAACTTTCGATGTTGAATCCCCTGCGGCTGAAAAGCCCTGCCACCTTTGATAGAACACCCGGCTGATTGGCTACCAATACCCCGAGTATGTGTTTCAACTTTATACCTCCTTCCCTTGATAGTATGCTCTCGAAAAATCTAAGGGCTTTATTTTAGCGTGTTTGCAGATAATGTATAACAAAAAAACCTTTCGCCCTGAAGGGACGAAAGGTTCTCTTTCGTGGTACCACCCTACTTTGCTTGTACCTCACGGTACAAAGCCTCACCAGGTTCTAACAAACCCTGGCCTGTAACGGGACCACCCGTAAAGCCCTACTGAAGGCTACTTTACAAGGCACACCCTTATATAGCAACCCCTTTCAGGCTTTCTCCTCGGGAGCGAGCATACAACCTATCCGCCTACCGGTTCACACCGTCCACCGGTTCTCTGAAGACGGCTGCAACAGGTCTTGTATCTCCGTCATCGGATTTTAACCAATAATGCTATAGCTATAAAATTACATATTATGTCTGCCAATAATAAGGCTTCCGTTTACCCAAACACCATTATCGTACATTGAAAAAAATCGTTTATTATTTAACAATCACTCATAATTACAACAATGCCCGACAACAGAAGCTGCTTCCCTCAGAAGAAGCCTGCCGCCGGGTTTACGGTGAATTTAAAGGATATTTTATCAGGTGATTGAAGTTTTGTCAATATCTTTTTTGCAACCCCAAAAGACAAAAAGCCTGGCTTACAAACCAGGCTTTTTAATTGGAGCTCCGGCGACGACCTACTCTCCCAGAGGGTCTCCCCTCTAGTACCATCGGCGCTGAA